>NZ_JARBHJ010000060.1 GCF_028864145.1 Actinotignum schaalii
GGGGGGGGGGGGGGGGGGGGGGGGGGGGGGGGGGGGGGGGGGGGGGGGGGGGGGGGGGGGGGGGGGGGGGGGGGGGGGGGGGGGGGGGGGGGGGGGGGGGGGGGGGGGTGGTGGGGGGGGGGGGGGGGGGGGGGGGGGGGGGGGGGGGGGGGGGGGGGGGGGGGCCCCCCCCCCCCCCCCCCCCCGCGGCGTCGTTCCACTTCTATCGCTCCCACGGCTTTGCTTTCGCTCCCCGCAAACTTTCAGGAAGCTTCCAGATACCTCGAGTTTCCTTAACATCATGACGCCTACCGAGCACACTCCCGAAGCGGCCATCCTCGTTGTTGATGATGAGCCCTCGATTCGCGAACTTCTTTCTGTTTCTCTCCGGTTCGCCGGATTCGATGTGTACACCGCCGCCGATGGCGCGGAAGCCCTCGCTCACCAGCAAAATCAGCACCTGGATTTGGCCGTCCTCGACATTATGATGCCGGGCATGGACGGCTTTGAGGTGCTGCGCCGGCTGCGCGAACGCGATCACGATCTGCCGGTGCTGTTCCTCACCGCCCGCGATGATGTGAAGGACAAAGTCCAAGGCCTGACCGTCGGCGGGGATGACTACATCACCAAGCCTTTCTCCCTGGAGGAAGTAGTGGCGCGTATCCGCGCGGTGCTGCGGCGCACCAGCCCGGAAGAAACCGAATCGGCGGTGCTGCGCTACGCGGACTTGGAAATGAACGAAGATTCGTATGAGGTCACCCGCGCCGGCCGGCCGGTGGAGCTCTCCCCCACCGAATTCAAGCTACTGCGCTACCTCATTATTAATGCCGAACGAGTGGTTTCTAAATCACAGATCCTCGACCATGTCTGGGATTACAACTGGCAGGGTGAGATCTCCATCGTGGAATCCTATATTTCCTATTTGCGGCGCAAAATTGATTCCCCGGAAGCCCTGGGGATTACCGATCCGGAAGAGGCCCGCAATCTCATTCCTCTCATCCACACTCGCCGTGGCATCGGCTACGTTCTGCGTGCTTCCAAATAACATTCGGTTATGACCCAACGTCACGATCCGCTCCCGCCGGAAAGCGCGGGGGCTGCGCCGGTGCCGAGCCGCCCGGCGCAGCCTGGCAAGCCGGCTACCGAATCTCCCGGGCGCGCCCGCCGCAGCGGAGTTTTCCGGCGCGCGCTGCGGCCGGCCCGCACCCTGGCCGGCCGCCTCATCATCGCTTTCGTCATCCTGGTGGGAACCGCGGCAACCTTTTTGGGTTTCGCCTCGGTCACCCTTCTCAAGCAATACCTGGTCTCCACTATCGACCAGGATCTGACCACGAATGCGCGCTCGGTGGAGCGGATGTTCCTGCAGGATCTGCCCGGTGCCAGCCAATCCTCCCCCCTCAACCTCTCCGATTTCTTCGTGCGGGTCAATTGGGGTATTGCCGGGCAGCGAGACGTGACTACCTACGAACTACCCAATCCGGGGGCCGTAGAAGAATTCGGCTACCCGCGCAATCTCGAGCATATTGCCAGACTGGGGTCCGAAGAACCCGTGACGGTTCCTTCCACCCTGTATGGCTCTGATTGGCGGGTGCTGGTTCACCCTATTAGCCCTGCCTCCACCGGCGGTCTCATTACCGGGAATATCATTATTGCCCAGCCACTCGGGCCAATCGAGTTTACTATTGCGCGCCTGCGCCTTATTTTTGTGCTCGCCGGGCTCGCAACCGTGCTGGCGGCCGGCCTGGCCGTTACCGGTCTTGTATCGCGTACCTTGCGGTCCCTGCGTGATATCGAGGCGGCCACACATACCATCGCGGAAGGACATCTGGCCGAACGTGTTCCGCACGGTCAGGACGACGACGAAGTTGGGATGCTCGCTAATTCCATTAACGTTATGCTCGCTCAAATCGAGCATGCCTTCGCGGAAAAGGAACGCTCGGAAGCAAAAATGCGACGCTTCGTTTCGGACGCCTCTCACGAATTACGCACCCCGCTAGCAACCGTGCGTGGGTATTCCGAGCTATATCGCCTGGGCGGAGTTCCCCCCGAGCGTGTCCCTGAGGCGATGGAGCGAGTGGAATCGGAAGCCAACCGGATGGCCGGGCTCGTGGAGGATTTGCTCCAGCTAGCCCGCCTGGACGAAAACCGCCCCCTTAACCTTGACTGTGTCGATCTTGCCAAGCTGGCAGATAACGCCATCCTCGATTTCCGGGTGCGTGCCCCGCAACGCACCGCCACGGTGGTTGCTTTGGATGGGAGCACCCCAGCGCCCGATACGGTGGAAGTCCACGGGGATGCGGATCGCATCACCCAGGTGATCGCAAATCTTCTTTCTAATGTGCTCGCACACGCCCCGGAAGCCAGCCCGGTAGAAGTGGCAGTGGGCATCGCGGAAGGCCGCCCCACTATTGAGGTGCGTGATCACGGCCCCGGTATTTCCGAAGCCGATTCCCAGCGAATTTTCGAGCGTTTCTACCGCCCGGACTATTCACGTTCGCGCGAATCAGGGGGCTCCGGCCTAGGTCTTGCCATTGTTGCCGCTATTATGGCCGCACACCACGGTACCGCCCGGGCGCTAACCACCCCCGGTGGCGGGCTCACCGTGCAGCTCACCTTCCCCGCCCCGACCGAGCCGTGTCAGAATCCGGCAACGCCCGGCTAAGCGAGCTACTCAGTTTCCGGAAACTCGCCCGCCTCGCCAGCATCGGGCGTCTCGCCGGCCTCGGGCAGATCGAAAGGACTGGCACCTTCCGGGGTGAGCGGGTGTGCACTTTTCTGCTCGAGCATCATCTCAATGGCGGTGAAGACCCGACCCATAAAATCAGCCGGGTCTTCCTCCGCGAGGCCATACATGGGCCTGCCGATAAACAAAAAGACCTCGCCGCGGAATTTGGGGAGCACCGCACCCACCGGCATAACTTCATGCCCGCCGGACATGGCGATGGGAACAATAGGAACATTGAAACGCTGGGCGAGGGCCGCGGCACCCGCCTTCGGGGTACCGAGTTCCCCGGTGCGCGAGCGCGTACCTTCCGGGAAAATCAGAATCGGAACTCCCGCGGCCAGTAGACGGCCCGTCATCCCTTTGGCGCGGCCGGGCTGGTATTCCGAACCGGCCTTCCCGGTGGGTTTTTTACCGCGCTCAATGGGATAAGTATTAAAGAACAACGAGGTGAGATTGGAGATGCCGCGGCGGCGATAAAAATAATCCGCGGCCGCCCCGGTCGCTAACCGCTCAGTGAGTTTATCGGGAAGCAGCGAGAAAATCATGGGAGCATCCAGGTGCGAGGAATGATTCGGGACCAGGATAAACGCGCCGTCCAGGTTTTCGATATTTTCCTCTCCCAGCACGGTGGGTCGAAGAATCGTGGACATGACCGGTTTCGTGAGGGCGCGGCGCACCCGATGCCGGCGGCGGGCTTTGGACTCATCCAA
The DNA here is from genome assembly GCF_028864145.1 of Actinotignum schaalii. Lineage (GTDB taxonomy): Bacteria > Actinomycetota > Actinomycetes > Actinomycetales > Actinomycetaceae > Actinotignum > Actinotignum schaalii_B. The sequence goes on from NZ_JARBHJ010000060.1 coordinate 3,415, forward strand.
ATACGGATCGATCGGTTCGAGCTCACTCACCCGCGGTCCGCCTTTCGCCCACTGCCATTAATTTTCCTTGCCACCCAGTTTACCGCGCAGCGCGGGCCCTTTTCCGCGAGGAAACCAATAATCTTGTAGCGCACCGTGGGGGTGCAGCGGACTTTTCCGCGCGCGGCCGCCGCGAGCGCGGCCCGCGCCACCGTATCGGGTTCCAGCCAGAGCGCATCGGGAACCCCGGAGCGTTTCCCGCCGGAGTTGCGGTGGAAATCCGAACGTACCCATCCGGGCAGTACCGCGGTCACCGTCACCCCGCTGCCGTGCAGTTCCACAGCCAGCGATTCGGACCATACCCGCACAAAGGATTTGAGGGCCGCGTAGGCACCCATGGGAACAAAGCTCTGCACCGAGGCAATATTTATGAGGGTGCCCTTCCCTCGCGCAGCCATCGCCGCCGTGGCCGCCGCACCGATCCGTACTGGCGCTCCCGCCATGAGGGCCGCCGCGGCCTCAATCCGGTCCATATCCCCGTTCACGAGGCTCTCGTAGAGGCCGGCCCCGGCATTATTCACCACCACATCAACAGCATGGTCATCTAGGTAGCTGCACAGGCGTGCGACGTCGTTCCCCACACCTAGATCGCAACACATCGTTTCGCATTCCACGCCACCGGCCCGGAATTGTTCGGCAACGGCATTCAGGCGTTCCTTCCCGCGCGCCACCAGAACCAGCGCGTACCCGCGGGCGGCGAGCTGGCGGGCGAAAGCGAGCCCAATACCGGAACTTCCCCCGGTCACCAGTGCCCGAGGCCGCTGCCCGGTGGGCGATGCGGAGAAGGCTGCGTCAGATATCACGTCTCTACGTTAGTGCACCGGCCGCGCCCGTGCACCTCGCCGACCCGGTTATCGCGTTCAGCTGGGCGAAAAGTGGCGGGCCCGGGGCGCTGCCAGCGGGCGCTCCGAGGGCCGAGCCGCACTCTCCCTCGGCGGTCCTAGCGTGCGAGAAGGCCCAAAGTGTCCCCACCCGGGCTGGGGCATGATTAGAATCAGTTGCGTTTGAGTGCGGAGGGCGACGTGCGTCGTCGTCCCCTGGCGAAAAGTTCGCCGCGGGTGCGCACCACGGTGGGAGGAAATATGTCCGTTCCTTCGTGGCTGCCGGTTTCTTTCGAGAAGGCAGTGACGGGGCTGGGGGCAACCGCGTCCAGCGCGGAGATTCAGGAGACGTGCGCTGCTGTTCTAAGGCGCTGGTCGGAACCTGATCGCATCTTCCACGATATTCACCACCTCACGGCCATGCTTGCCAATGTGGAAAAACTCATTAACGAAACGCATCACCCGGATACGGTGCGGCTTGCTGCCTGGTACCACGGGGTGGTTTTTTCGACGTCGCGCTACCGTGTTTACACGAAACGCGGGGGTGAAGATGAGCTGCTTTCTGCGCGCACTGCCGAAAATGAACTGACGCAGCTCGGCATCGTTCCCGAAACCGCGCGCCGGGTGGCCGAATTGATTTGGGGTATGAAGGCGCCGGCGCTCACCGCGATGCCGGTTATGGGGCGCGCCCCGGCCACCAGCCTAGGGACCGCTGAGCAAGATATTGACATTATGGTGCTGCGTGATGCACACCTGGCGATTTTGGCTTCTTCCCCGCAGAGTTACCGGCGCTATACTCAGGCGATTCGCGAGGAATACCCACATATTCCCGATGAGAGTTTCTGGCGCGGGCGCGAAAAAATCGTGGCGAAGCTGCTGGAGCGCAAGCATTTGTTTTATACGCCCGAGGGCCAAAAATGGGAGGATGCGGCGCGTCAGAATTTGCAGGCGGAGGCCGCGAAGCTGCGCAAGCGCCTGGCTGAGCCGGAACCGGGTGCGGATGCAGCGCACCCGGTCGGTGCTGCCCGCACAACGGATGCGGAGCGAACGGCCGAGGTTGCGCGCCCGGGTGATATCGATTTAGGTACGACGCCGCTGCTACCTCTCACTGCGCCAGCCGCGCCCGTAACGCCGGCCGGAGCGGACGCCTACCGCGACGCCCGTACCGAAACTTCTACTTTGGAAGCGGTGGAAGCTCGTATTCCGGAGGAAGATTCTGGCGAAGTGACACGGGTGCTCCCGGTCGGGCCGGATACCGCAGCGAGTGAGCCGCAGCTGAGCGCCGAACAGATCCGCAAACGCCAACGCGAGGAAGTTTCCCAGGCCATGCTCAATAAGATTAATGAGCGGCGGCGCGCGGCGGAAAAGGAACGCGATGAAGCCATTGCGCTTGCGGAGAATATTGATTCCCCGCTCGCGGATCGCGCCCAGGCAGAGGTGTGGAAAGAAAAGGAACGCGAGGGTACGCCCCGGCGTAACCCACGCTATACGGAGACCATCCCGCCGCTTATCGAAGATGACCCCGAAGGTGATATCGTGGCCCGGCCCGCCGACCCCTCCCCCACGCACGGTATCGAGCGCGAACCGGATATGTAAACACGGCCGGGCACTCACGTGCGGCCGGATCGGTAGAGCGCGGCCGAACCTGCGAACTGCGGGCCGGGTCTGTTAGTGCTTCCAGATATACCAAGGGTGGGGGGCCCCCCCTTCGGAAAGCGCGCCACCCCCACCTTGAAACCTAAACTTTTGGGGGTAGGTTTATTT
>NZ_JARBHJ010000061.1 GCF_028864145.1 Actinotignum schaalii
TTAGCCGGATCCTTCGCAAGCGTCACATCCGAGCCAGGCTTACCATCACCATCACCCCAAGCCGGGCAACCATTATTAGAAGCCGGCCCAGCAACAGACGGGCACTGATCCTTCAGATCTGGAGTGCCATCATTATCGGCATCAGCGTTCGGATCGCGCACAGTAATCGGCGCAAGGAGAATCTTCTCCCCGGTGGGTGTCGTCATCTTGACGGGTACAAGATATTCACCCGGTTCAGCTTGCCCCCTGGTCGGAGCGAGCGAGATGGTCCCATCCTCGTTAACCGTCGCCCAAGGTTGCTGGCCAACCTTTACCTTGGACTGGTCAACATCAGCCAAAAGATCCGCGGAGATCTTTGCATTGTCATCCAGAGGCGAATACTTCGCATCCCGAGGCTTCGTACCATTTTCCTTGTGGAGTGGGGAAGCAACAGTTTCGGTCGTATCGAGGTCGACCAAGGTGTGCTTGTACTCAGGAGTTGGCTTTGCAGCGAATGCGTCCTTTGCTAGCGCAGTATCACGCGAACCTTCGGGGTAGATCGTGGCCGTATAGATTTCGTCATGGTCAAGATCAGCCGGAACGGTCAAGGGGCAGGAATTCACAACTCCCAGATTCGAGGAGGTCGAGATGCACTTATGAACCTCGTTACCTTCAGAATCAGTCCACACGATTTCGTGACCACTCGACGGCACGAAACCAGTGGCCTTTGTCTGCACAGTAGCACCCGGCGCGGCTGGTTTATCTGTCTGGTTGTACTCAAGAACCTGGAAATCGCGATCTTCCATACGGAGCGCAAAATCTTGGTTGTGGAGATCACTCATTCCACCAAGAGTTGCATAGTCCGGAACTTTATCCCCAGGACCGAACATGTTGTCAGGGAAGTTATCAAGCGCTCCACCCACGCCCTCCGGCAACACGGGGGCAACATACATATACGCGACATTAACATGCCGTGAGCCAAAGTTCCCCTTCAGCCACGAGGCATTCGTCGCATTTTCCGGAACAAGGTCACCGTGTGTCCCGTTCTTCATGATGCCTTTAAAGGTGTAACTGTCACCCCAAAGGCCTCGGAACTGGATATGATACGAGCCCTGAGCGTCCGTTATGGCGTAAGCGGTTTCAGCCCACGGGCTTTTCCCTGTTTCTTCCTTATATTTCGCCATAATCTCGCGCTGAGCGACCTTGAATTGCTCGCGGGTATAACCTCTGTGCTCGCTCTTCCACGTGTCGAAACGGCGCGCAACCTCGTCTTGGACGTAGGTACCAACAACCTTAACCCCAGGAACCGCTACATCTCCGAAACCGTCTTGGAAATTGCGGACAGCCTTCGGAGCACCAAAGTAGTTTCTTTGATCATAAAAAACGCTTCCGTTAACGTAGCCGCCATTTTCCTGGTTAGTCGTTTCCCTCCAGGTACTCTCATCCGGGAACATTTCCTGAATCTTCGGACGCTCCTGATAAGAGATATTCATGTTTTCAGCGGCGGACTGCGGCCATGCATTCCACGTGCCCACATAACGCTGAGTCATCCCGTTGTTAACAAATACACCGTCGGATTCGACAAACGAATTAACGTACTTAGCTTTATCGGGATTATCAGCCCAGATCCGCAAACCCTGACCGGCTTGCGCCCTCCATTCATGTTCGACACCTAGAGCGTCAGTCCAGTTTGGAAGTTTAATTGAGTACTTGCCATCAGCTTTAGTTTCGGTCCAATAAACCGGCGAGACAGCACCCTTCAGCTTTTTATTGTTAAAGTCAACCCACTGCGCGTAAACCTTTACGCCAGGCAGACCTTCATCCCCTTTATCGAACGTGGCAATATTGTCCACTCGGTCTACGAAAACTCGGCCGTAAACCGAACCTTTAATTTCACCAAGCTTGCCGTCCGAACGTTGTAACTCATACGCCTGTGCAGAAGGCGCACTATATGTGGGGGTGAGACTCAAACACAACGCTGCGGCTGTGAGACCGGCCCACAGTTTCTTGCGGAGAGTACCCCCCCCGCGTTCGCGTGCCAGCCGGAGTGAAAATGCCGGGTGCCGATTTAGGCGCCCCCGTGTAGTGAGACATCTTTTCTCCATTGGTAGATAATCGGATGACTTGCGGGTGCGCATATCGCCACTTAGGTGAATTTTGTGAAGGAGATGCGCCTGAGCATCACCAAAACACAATAAGTAACGCGCCACACCAGCTAAATCATTCAGAATCGTAACATAACTATAAATTGCAATTTCGCGATTTAATGACATTTTATTAATCGGACGATTACAACTCTGACCTGGAACTTCACACACCCACACCATCCAAAGAGGGGGACTTTCTACCCATTTAGCATGGTTTTCTAAGAAATTTCCCGGCAAACTGTGAAGTAAATAACTAGTGATCGGCTGCACTTCGCCGAGTTAGCGCACCATTGCACCAGACTTCGTCCATTCGATAAAAACGCTAGAACTATTTGTACTATTAATATTTATTCCATTAAAAGCTGGAATGATTCTTAATTTCCAGGACGCCCCACCGTTTCAGGACGCTAGAACCATATTTACGCCACGCGCTGCACAATGGAACTGCCATGAATGAAGCTCGCGGCAGTAATGACGCCCACCAAGTCACCGGATTGCCTGTGCGCAGACACCTCGAACCTCTTCCAGGAATGCTAGCTCCACTCGCGTGAGTGCACGGCTCGGATCCCACACGAGACTCGTGGAGGAGTCCGTGGTTGGCACTAACGGAACGAACACCAGACCGAGAGGTGAGCACCTACCCGCAGAACAATCATTGATAATCGCATAGCCAACCCCGGCATCAACCAATTGTGGCGCGTGGTAGACCACGTCATAAATAACCCGGCACTGATCGCTGTGCTCATCCAGCCACCGAGCCAACTGGCGATGACCCACGCTATCATCCGGGCAAATGAGCGGAAGGCCTTCAAGGTCCTCCACATTCACACCTTTCTTAGCCGCAAGAGAAGACGCAGCGGGAACCAAAATCCCCCACCGGTCCCGCGTTGACAAGGGAAGCCTCTCATATCCCGCTAGATCCCAGGAATCCGGAACGATAGCGAAAGAAAGTGCATTGCTCGCGAGCCTTTCTAGAATGGTTTCCCTGCGTATCCGACGCAGCGTAACACCGACTCCAGGATGCTTATCCCGCACACATTTAATTGCCCGAGCAACATCGACGACAGCGGCGCTCTCAACAGTGCCTATAACCACATGCCCGCCAATATCGCCGTGCAACATACTGAACTCTTCGACCGTGCGCCGCGACAAGCTGAGAATCTCTCGGGCTCTTCCGGCGAACAGTACACCTACAGGAGTAAGCCGAATTCCGCGCCCAGACCGGTCAAGAAGTTCTTGACCCAACGTCTTTTCCAATTCGCGAATTTGCTTCGTGACCGATGGTTGACTGCAGTTCAGTTCAACTGCCGCTTCTTTAATCGACCCAACCCTTGCCACCACAACAAAGGCTTCTAGATGCTGCAGCTTCACCGCGCCCCCATAGCTATGTGCATATCTTGACTTTTCTTAGTTTACTTATACCACTCAATTTCGCGAAATTCACACTATAAAGCCTCTCGTCTCGAATAAATTTTCACCCCCACAACATACCCATACCAAGGAGATCAAGACCACACTTGCATTTGCCCCAGGAAGCCCGTATAGTAGAAAAGTCGCCGCGGGGTGGAGCAGTTCGGTAGCTCGCCGGGCTCATAACCCGGAGGTCAGAGGTTCAAATCCTCTCCCCGCCACGAAATAGAGTGCCTGACCAGGTGAAATACCGGTCAGGCACTCTTGCCATATCCGCGTCGGGCCTACGCCAGCCCCGGAATTCCCACTCAAACCATGTGAGAACCAATACCTGCTAGCCAACCCCGCTGCGCTACAGCACCAGCGAAGCAATCCAACCCGCGATGAGCAACGAGATATTGAAATGGATGAAGGTGGGGATGACCGAGTCGCGGATATGGTCATGTTGGCCATCGGCGTTGAGCCCCGCCGTCGGCCCTAAAGTAGAGTCCGAAGCGGGTGAACCGGCATCGCCCAGCGCGCCCGCCGTGCCAATAATCGATACGGTGGCCAGCGGGGAGAATCCTAGCGTGACGCACAGGGGCACGCATATCGCCGCGATAATCGGCAGCGTGGAGAAAGACGATCCGATCCCCATCGTCACCAGCAGCCCCACAAGCAGCATGGCGAGCGAGGCCATCGCCTTATTACTCCCGAACATCGCCGCGGTGGCGTTCACAAGTGGTTCAATCTGCCCGCTCTCACTCATCACATTCGCGAAGCCCTGGGCGCTGATCATGATGAAGCCAATGAGGGCCATCATTTTCATGCCGCCGGTGAAGACGTCGTCGGCCTCGTGGAGCTTGATGGCGCGCGAGAAAATGAAAACGCACAGCCCTACCAGCGCGCCAACCAGCAGCGCATCAGCGTCCGAATCCACCGCGTTGAGGAGCAGCTGGATCCCGAAGCACACCAGAATTGCCACGAGTGAGACCGCGATGCGGTAGCGGGAAACCGCCGGAGCCCCGCCCGCCGCGCCCGCCGCATCCGCCGCATCCGCCGCGCCCGCCGCGCCCGCCGCACCGGCCACGCCGCCCGTGTTCGTGCCCCCGGCCGCGCCGGTATCCACCGCCACATCCCGATACTCACGCGGCTTGCGGTAGGTAACAAAGACGGCGAGCAGCAGCCCAACCACCATCCCCGCCGCCGGAATCGCCATGGCGCTCATCACGTTGATGCCACTCACATCCATGCCGGCCTTCGCGATATTCCCCAGCAGGATATCGGTGAGGAAGATCTTTCCGAAGCCGATGGGGAGGAACATGTACGTGGTCACCAATCCGAAGGTGAGCGCGCAGGCCACCGCGCGCCGATCCAGGCGCAGGTTATTCATGACCACTAGGAGCGGCGGGATAAGCAGCGGAATAAAAGCAATATGCACCGGGATGAGGTTCTGGCTCATCACCGCCATCGCGCAAATCCCCGCCAGCATGGCCCAGCGGGTGAAAGCACGCTTACGAGCACCCGTCCCGTCAGAGCTGCGCAGATGGCCGAGCATCCACTGTGCCAGCAGATTCGGCAGCCCCGAATGGGCCACCGCCATCGCGAAAGCACCGAGCAGCGCATAGGAGAGCGCGATTTTCGCCCCGGCACCCAGGCCTTCCTGGAAGGCCACCATGGTCCCCTCCAGGCCCATCCCGCTGAGTAAACCACCGGCGAGCGCGCCGATAAACAGAGCCAGTACCACGTGAACACGAAGTACCGCGAGGAGGAGCATCAAACAAACAGCCACCACAACAGCATTCATAAAACTGAATATACCGAGACTGGGGCACCAGCCGAATAAGTATCCATAAATACGTAGCTTTTCTACTACTTCTTGCACTAGCGGTCGCGCGAAACCACGGTTACGCCGTATCTTTATCGACGACGCCGCGCAGCATTCGCCCAGCTCAACCTATGAATAAACGCTCAGGCACTAGCCCTGCCACCCGCCTCCCGCTCCCGGCGCTAGAGAGCCGGTAGAGAGGGTAGAGAGGCTAAAGACACCAGAAACGCCAAGTGGGGGGGGGGGGGGGGGCGGGGGGGGGGGGGGGGGGGGGGGGGGGGGGGGGGGGGGGGGGGGGGGGGGGGGGGGGGGGGGGGGGGGGGGGCGGTGGGGGGTGGGGGGGGGGGGGGG
>NZ_JARBHJ010000062.1 GCF_028864145.1 Actinotignum schaalii
GGGTCTTTTAGTCCTGGGGGGGGGGGTTTTTACGGTGTGGGAGGCGCTAACAGTGTAAAAGAGGGGCGGGGCCGTATATTGCTGGCCGGCCCAGCCCCCACTTTTTTCGAAACATGTGGCCATGAAAATAAACGTTTTTGTGAGGTAAAAGAATGAAGAAAACAACGACTGCTATTGCTGTGTCTACGTTGGCTTTCCTTGCTTTGCCGGCAGCCAACGCGGCAGAGCTGGCACCAGAAGTAACGGCTCCCACGGCCGGGGCTGTGGCGGCTGGTGAGACGCCGCTTGTAAGGGACGCGGGAACGGCCTCCGTTCGAGCGGCGGAACCGAGTGATGTGGGGGATACCCCGCCTACGCCAGGAGACGAACCGGCACCCGTGCCAGATGTTCCTGAGCCGCCGACGCCTGGCGGGGAGCCGGCACCCGTGCCGGAGCCTCCTGCACCTCCCACGCCGGGCGAGGAGCCGGCTCCGGTGCCGCCCAGCCCCGAGCCTGATCCCGCGCCTGAACCTGAACCTGCGCCGGAGCCTGTCCCGGAGCCGGGTGTTCCCTCGCCTGACGCGGGTAGCGATACTTTGCCGAGCGTCGAGGATGAAGCACCGGGCGTAGAGGCGTCTTCTTCTTATGAGTGGGATACCGATGAGGGGCGGGTGTATAGCGCCGCTGCGCGCTCTGCCGGTTCGTATTCGGGCAAATATGCTGCGGCTTCTCATCGGCTTGCTGATTCGGGTAGCGCTTCGGCGTCGAGTGCTTATCTGGCTTTGGCGGCGATCACGGCCGGCGGCCTATGCATCGCTGCTACACGCCGGCGGGGGTATGTGGCGAAGCACGCCGCATAACCACCCTTAATCAGGCTTTCGTTTTTGAAAGGAAAAAGACCATGGATTTGAATGAACTTCTCGATCTCTCCGCTAGATTCGCCACCGCAGGCGGTGGTATTTGGGCTATTTGGGGCGTGATCACGTTGGCTGGTGGGTTGCGTAGCCATGATGGTCAGCAGACCCAGACGGGAATGTGGCAGGCGCTTGGCGGGGTCATGATTGTGGCTGCCGCCCAGCTCTTCAAAACCATCGCAATATAGGCGTGACTCATGGCTTTTGAGGTTCATGTTTACCGCGAGGTGACCGCCTACCAGCCGAAAGTCCTCTTTGGGTTCTCCTGGCGTCAGCTCGCAGCGTTGAGCATCGCCCTCCCGGTAGCTGTCCTTTCTTATTGGGGCTGCTACCGGGCCGGACTTGACGATCTCGGTGTCGTGATCGTTTTCGCGGTGATGGTTCCGGCGGCGATGTTTGGGTGGTGGCGCCCGATGGGCATACCCGCAGAAAAGTATGTGGGTTATGCGTGGGAGTACCGTTTCGGGCGACGCCGCTACCTCTACCACCAAATAGCAGATGATGTGGGGTTTAGTGATGGGCAAAAGAACACAACAACAGCAAGGCGCGCCCGTTCCGGGCGTCTTCGTCGGGAGTACGTCTCCTTCGAAACAAACAACTAACACGCCCCGGCGGCGTCGCCGGTCGCGCAGCGCGAAGAGCGCTACCGGTATGTCGGCTGCTCCGGGGAGTGTGCAAGCAAAAATCCCATACGAGGGACTCACCCAGACCGGGCTGGCCTGGCTTGGCGGCAACACCTATTCGGCGACGCTTGAACTCTCGGATGTGAATTATTCTCTCGCGCCAAGCGAGGTACAGGAGGGCGTGATTGAGAAATACGCACGCTTCCTCAACTCACACCTTTCCGGCACGCACGTGCAAATCCAACTGATCAACCAGGTGTTGGATAAGGAAACGCTGGCGCGGGGTGTGGCCCTCGCTATGCGTGGAGACGGCCTTGACGGCTGGCGTAGCGAATACAACACCTTGATCTCCTCCCGCCTAGCAACGGGCCGCAATAACTGCGTTAGCCGTAAATACGTAACCCTAACTATCGAGGCGGAGGGCGTGGAGGAGGCTAAGACCACGCTTTCACGCATGGTCACGACCGCTAGTGCCGCGCTGCGAGAGATTGAGGGTTGTCAGGCCCGCCAACTAAACGGAGGCGAACGCCTGGCCTTGATGACGTATTTCCTGCGGCCAGATGCACCGAGGTTTGATTACGCTCAGCTCCTGGCCAGTAACCTCACAACGAAAGACGTGGCGGCACCTCTCTCGCTGGATGTGGGGCGTGATCATGTGGACGCGGGCGGACGGCTTTGGCAAAGCCTCGTGTTGCGGGACTTCCCGGCCTTTATTTCCGACCAGCTCCTCGCCGAACTGGCCGATCTGCCCCTGGATATGGCAGTGTCGATTCATATTGGCCCGCTCTCGCAAAAGAAGGGCCTTGACCTGGTTAAGGCTCAGATCGCTGGCATGGATATCCAGCGGGGTAACGAGCAACGCCGACTCCTCAAACAAGGCTTGTCGAGTGACCTGATGCCGCATGAGTTGCAAGCATCTTTCGAGGAAGCAACCGAACTACGCACCCAGCTCGAACGCTCTAACGAAAAACTCTTCCGCACCACAATAGTGATCGCTGTCGGGGCAGACAGCGAGGGGGAGCTTGCGGGGCGGGTTGAGCGCGTGAAAACCCTCGCCGCGAAGCACTCATGCAACCTGGAGACATTGCGGTATATGCAGCTCGACGGCCTCGGGGCGACCCTCCCTTTGGGTGTGTGTCGCCTGCCGGTGTTTCGTACCCTCACCACCGGCGCACTAGCCGTCATGGTGCCGTTCACAACCGCGGAGCTGATGGAAGACGACGGCGATTTTTACGGCATTAATGCTCGCTCGAAGAACTTGATTGTGGCGGATCGGCGGCGAGGCATGAACGCCAATGCTTTCATTCTCGGTACCACCGGGTCAGGTAAAAGCCAGTTCGCGAAATTTGCGATGCTGCAAACCTTCCTTCGCCGGCCTACCGATGAGCTGCTCATTATTGACCCTGACCGCGAATACGTGCCACTAGCTTCGGTGATGGGTGCGAACCGGGTGATCGTCTCGTCTAGCTCACCGGACTCGATCAACCCCCTCGAGGTAGACAAACGCGCGGGCGGGGAGAGTATTCAGGAGAAGTGCGGGGTGGCGCTTTCCCTCCTCGAGGTGCTGCTCGGCGGAGAAGCGGGTCTTTCGGCTTCGGAGCGGTCGATCATCGACCGGTGCGTGGCCCGGCTCTACCGTGACTATTTGAATACTGACGAGGCAGTTTCCCCGACCCTCACAGATTTATATGACGCGCTCTCACGCGAAACTGATGGTGAGGGGCGCGAGCTTGCCCGCGGCCTTGAACTCTACGCCAGCGGGAGTGCTTCCGGGTTTGCCCGCGCCACCTCCATCAACCGTGACAACCGGGTGACAGTCTTCGACACCGCCGACTTGTCTAGGGATGTGCAGACGTTCGGGATGATGGTTGTTCTTGAAGAGATTTGGGGGCGGATCAAAACCAACCGCGCGGCCGGCATCCGTACTTGGGTGTACGTGGACGAATTCCACACCCTTTTCGCGAACCCGCACGCGGCCGCATATTTTGAAGCGATGTATAAGCGGGTGCGGAAGTGGGGCGCCTCGATGACGGGTATCACCCAGAACATCGAAGAATTGCTTGGCAATAAGGCCGCCCGGCTTATGCTCTCCAACTCGGATGGGCTTTTCTTACTCAACCAACAGGCTACCGACGGTGCTGCGTTAGCGGATTTGCTCAAGTTGTCGGGTGAGCAGGCGGCGTTTTTCACGAACCAAGCACCAGGCAAAGGCTTGCTTCGCCTGGGCGGTGTGCTTGTGCCTTTCGATAACACGATGCCATCCAGTAGCCGGCTCTATGAGTTGTTTTCCACGAAATTCGAAGACAAGGCGGCCAGATAATGATTGATCAAAGCATTGGAGCTGAAGCGCTCTATATTATTGCCACGACTCAAGGCGGCGTTCCAGGCGTGTTGGAAGACATCGCCTCTCATCCGAATGTTTATCCCGAGCTTGCTGCCTGGGCGAACTTCGCGCGGGTGGTAGGAGCCGGGCGTGCCGGTGAGGTTCCCACACCCCCACAAACCGTGGCATTTTCCGAACCAGTGACGTCTCCGCTAGCGCCGGTCGTGGATGTCGAGACCATCTCGCCTCGAGCAGACGGTCGACGGCGGCGGGGCGGGAGCGGGCTACCCGGACACGGGAATTTGGCTCGCAACCTCACTATCGGGGCCGCCCTCGCATGTCTCGCGCTCATGGTCGCGGCTTTGTGGGTCATGAAAAAACCGACCGGTGACGTCGCGACATCACAGCCACCCACACCAACGACGTCAGTAGTATCACCGACATCGGAGACCGCGCCCGCGCCTGCGGCGGGCGTGCTGGAAGCCTCCGGTAAAGGACACATGTGTATAGCGCGCGGGAAGATCGTGTCGTGTATTGGGGCTGGGGAGCGCGGACAGAACGCTTCCCACACCTTCGATGCAGACGTGAAAATCTTGGCGGCGGGTGGGGACACCACCTGCGCGAGCACCGGCGTGGGCGTGGTGTGCTGGGGTGATAACCGGTGGAGCCAAGCAGGCCAGCAACCCTCCGATACCCAAGCACCGGCGGCGGTCTCGGGACTCGAAGCCCTCGAGGTGAAAGACATCGCGGTGGGGGATGCGCACGCCTGCGCCCTCACGAACACCGGGGTGTGGTGTTGGGGTACGGACTACAACGGACAACTCGGGGGCGGTGCCCAAGGTGATAAAGCGAGCTTGGCCCGCCAAGTCACCCTCCCTGGTGATGCACGGGTGACGTCACTCGTTGCTTCGCGGTTCGCCACCTGCGCGAGGAATGATGAGGGTCGGGCGTGGTGTTGGGGGTCGAACGACAAACAAGCACTAGCCGATAGCCCGGCGGGGATTGTGGGCGTGATAGAGAAGAGCGGGCTGTGAGCAGCGTTCTTTCCTCGATGAATATCCGCGATACCTCCAGCAAAAAAGCCGCGAATGTACATGCCAAACACGACTCCCATCTCGTGGGTAAGGCTGGGCGGCTTGTGGGAGATGTTCGTGAGCTACGCAGTTTCGAGGGCGGTGAGGTCGATGAGCAAGTCGGTACGGCCTTCTCCATCGCAGGCCGGAAAGCGGGCCGTAAAACCTGGAACACTGCCAAGCGGCATATTACGGTACTGCGCGGGCCCCGCCCCCCCCCCACCCCCGGCTCTCCACATTAGGGGCGCCCGCGCCCCGCCCCACCCGCCCCCCCCCCCCCACGCCCCGCCACCCCTACGCCCTCCTGGCCCCCAT
>NZ_JARBHJ010000063.1 GCF_028864145.1 Actinotignum schaalii
TTTTTTGGTGTTGTAGGGCGTTTGGTGGATGCCTTGGTGCGTATGGGCCGAAGAAGGACGTTGTAGCCTGCGATATGCCTCGGGGAATTGGCTAGCGAGTGGTGATCCGAGGGTGTCCGAATGGGGGAACCTAGCCTGGGTTATGCCGGGTTGCTGCCAGCTGAATTGATAGGTTGGTGGTGGGAACGTGGGGAAGTGAAACATCTTAGTACCTGCTGGAAAAGATATTTTGTGAGTAGTGGCGAGCGAAAGCGAAGGAGCCTAAACCTTGTGTGTGTGATACCTGTCGGGGGTTGCATGTGGGGTGTTGTGGGGCATTACATTCTCGTTTCCGACAGAGCGGGGCGTAGTGATAAATCATGCTTGTAGGTGAAGGGTTTGGGAAGGCCTGCCGTAGACCGTGATAGCCGGGTAGCTGAAACTTGTGTGACTGCGTTGTGGTGTTCCCGAGTAGCACGGGGCTCGTGGAATCTCGTGTGAATCTGCCAAGACCACTTGGTAAGGCTAAATACCCGTCGTGACCGATAGTGAATTTAGTACCGTGAGGGAATGGTGAAAAGTACCCCGGGAGGGGAGTGAAATAGTGCCTGAAACCAGGCGCCTACAAACTGTCAGAGCCATCTTGGTGGTGGTGATGGCGTGCCTATTGAAGAATGAGCCTGCGAGTTAGGATGTGTGGCGAGGTTAACCCGTGTGGGGTAGTCGTAGCGAAAGCGAGTCTGAAGAGGGCGTTGTAGTTGCATGTTCTAGACCCGAAGCGGGGTGATCTACCCATGGCCAGGGTGAGGCACGTGTAAGAGCGTGTGGAGGCCCGAACCCACCAGGGTTGAAAACCTGGGGGATGAGTTGTGGGTAGGGGTGAAAGGCCAATCAAACTCCGTGATAGCTGGTTCTCCCCGAAATGCATTTAGGTGCAGCGTTGCGTGGTTCTTTGTGGGGGTAGAGCTACTGGTTGGCTGATGGGCCTTATCTGGTTACTGACGTCAGCCAAACTCCGAATACCATGAAGTTGAGCGTGGCAGTGAGACTGTGGGGGATAAGCTTCATAGTCGAGAGGGAAACAGCCCAGATCGCCGGTTAAGGCCCCTAAGTGTGTGCTAAGTGGGAAAGGATGTTTAGTTGCTGTGACAACCAGGAGGTTGGCTTAGAAGCAGCCATCCTTGAAAGAGTGCGTAATAGCTCACTGGTCAAGTGATTGAGCGCCGACAATGTAGCGGGGCTGAAGTACACCGCCGAAACCGTGGCAAACAATTTGTTTTGTTTGGGTAGGGGAGCGTCCTGCGTGAGGTGAAGCCGTGGCGTGAGCTTGTGGTGGATTGCGTGGGAGTGAGAATGCAGGCATGAGTAACGTTTGGGAGGTGAGAATCCTTCCCGCCGTATGACTAAGGGTTCCAGGGGTAGGTTCGTCCTCTCTGGGTTAGTCGGGTCCTAAGGCGAGGCCGACAGGCGTAGTCGATGGGTGACCAGTTCTTATTCTGGTACCGGTTTTATTGCGTCCAGTGTCTTCTGCGTTGATGCTAACCATCCCGTCTATGCCATAAAGCTTTCGAGGCGTTTGTCTTGTTTGTGGTTGGTGTGGGTGGCGTGGGGTCCTAAGTGTGGGAGGCAAGCGTGTTAACAGGTGTGACGCAGGGAGGTAGCTTCGCGTGCCTAATGGCTTGGCGCGTTTAAGGGTGTGGCCCGTTTCCTAGGTAAATCCGGGGGACATAAGGGTGAGGCCTGATGGTGACCGCAGTTTTTGTGGGAAGTAGAGTGATCCTGTACTGCCGAGAAAAGCATCGACGTGAGTGGTAAGACCGCCCGTACCCGAAACCGACACTGGTAGTTGGGTAGAGCATACTAAGGCGTGCGAGTGAATCGTGGTTAAGGAACTCGGCAAAATGCCCCCGTAACTTTGGGAGAAGGGGGGCCCACTCTTTACGCGCCCCGTTGTCTGGGTGTTGTGGGGGGTTGGGTCGCAGAGTCTAGGGAGAAGCGACTGTTTATCAAAAACACAGGTCCGTGCGAAGCTGTAAGGCGATGTATACGGACTGACGCCTGCCCGGTGCTGGAAGGTTAAGCGGACTGGTTAGCCCTCTTTTTTTGGGGGCGAGGCTGGGAAGTTAAGCCCCAGTAAACGGCGGTGGTAACTATAACCATCCTAAGGTAGCGAAATTCCTTGTCGGGTAAGTTCCGACCTGCACGAATGGCGTAACGACTTCTCTACTGTCTCGACCACGAGCTCGGTGAAATTGCATTACGAGTAAAGATGCTCGTTTCGCGCAGCAGGACGGAAAGACCCCGGGACCTTTACTATAGCTTGGTATTGGTGTTCGGTACGGTTTGTGTAGGATAGGTGGGAGACTGTGATGCATTGACGCTAGTTGGTGTGGAGTCGTTGTTGAAATACCACTCTGATCGTATTGCATGTCTAACTTTGGTCCGTGATCCGGGCTAAGGACAGTGCCTGGTGGGTAGTTTAACTGGGGCGGTTGCCTCCTAAAGGGTAACGGAGGCGCTCAAAGGTTTCCTCAGCCTGGTTGGTCATCAGGTGGTGAGTGTAAGTGTAGAAGGAAGCTTGACTGTGAGACAGACATGTCGAGCAGGTACGAAAGTAGGAACTAGTGATCCGGCGGTGGCTTGTGGAAGCGCCGTCGCTCAACGGATAAAAGGTACCCCGGGGATAACAGGCTGATCCTGCCCAAGAGTTCATATCGACGGCATGGTTTGGCACCTCGATGTCGGCTCGTCGCATCCTGGGGCTGGAGTAGGTCCCAAGGGTTGGGCTGTTCGCCCATTAAAGCGGTACGCGAGCTGGGTTCAGAACGTCGTGAGACAGTTCGGTCCCTATCCGCTGCGCGCGTTTGAGAATTGAGAAGGGCTGTTCCTAGTACGAGAGGACCGGGACGGACGAACCTCTAGTGTGCCAGTTGTTCCGCCAGGGGCATTGCTGGTTGGCCACGTTCGGGAGGGATAACCGCTGAAAGCATCTAAGCGGGAAGCCTGCTTCGAGATTAGTTCTCGTTCCACATTTTGTTGTGGGTGAGGTCCCCGGTTGATGATCGGGTTGATAGGCCAGGGATGTAAGCATTGTGAGGTGTTTAGTTGACTGGTACTAATGGACCGATAGCCAAAATAACAAGGCATTTGGAATTGTTTTTGCGTGGGATTTTTGTTTGGGTGTTTGCGTTCACTGTGCGATGACTGGCCACCATGTGGTTGGTTGGTGTTTTGGTTGTGGCGGTGGTTATAGCGGCAAGGTTACGCCCGGTATCCTTTTCGAACCCGGTAGCTAAGGTTGTTTGCGCTGATGGTACTGCACTCGGTGGGGTGTGGGAGAGTAGGTTGCTGCCGCCATGTTT
>NZ_JARBHJ010000064.1 GCF_028864145.1 Actinotignum schaalii
CCTGACTTGGCTCATTTTGGCGTGATGTGATTCATATTGACGTTGTGGCCTGGGGTTTTATCTCGTGGTAACGCGAAATTCCTGACTAAAGGACGGGAAGGTGGGGGCGGTAGGCTAGGGAGTATGCCACTACCCCGGATCCGTACCGTTCCTACCGCCTCGGGCGCTACCGCGGTACAAGTCGTGTGGCGTTACGTGGATAATAAGCCCGTACTCGAGCACATTGGTTCAGCCCACACGCCCGGCGACCTCGCGCTCTTAAAAGCCCAGGCCCAGCGTCTCATCGACGGGGACCAGCTCTCTTTAGACCTGGAGACGGCCGTTGAGAAAGCGGCCTCGCGCTTGGCTAGTGGTTCGGTGGATAATCCCTTGCCCGTGGCTAGCGAGCGTGCCGGTTATCTCCTCGACGCGCTCCGTGGGGCTTTTGATTTCCTAGGCCTAGGCCCGCCAACCAATCATGACCCGGTGTTCTACGATCTGGTGGCCGCCAGGATTATTCACCCGGGCTCCAAGTTTGATTCCATCGAAACTCTCGCCGAGGTCGGGGTGCGCTCGGCTTCGTATTCCACGATTAAACGCCACCTGCCCCGTTACGCGGAAGAAGAATTCCGTGACAGAATCACGGCCACGCTAGCAAGGCATGCGGGTATCGGGCCAGGCGTTCTCGTCCTTTACGACGTAACAACCTTGTATTTCGAGACGGATAAAGAAGACGAGTTACGCAAGCCGGGGTATTCCAAAGAACGCCGTATCGACCCGCAAATCACGGTCGGGATGCTCACCGACGCATGCGGGTTGCCGTTGGCGATTGGTGGGTTTGAAGGAAACCGGGCAGAGACCCACACGATGCTACCCATGATTGAACGCCTCAGGCGTGCCTACCAGCTTACCGATATCACGGTTGTGGCTGATGCGGGGATGTTCTCAGCTTCTAACAAGCAAGAGATTATCGGGGCTGGTCTGGGCTATATTCTGGGCACGAAAGAACGTGATATTCCTGCTCCTATCGCAAAGTGGCGTGAAGAGAATCCGGGTAAAGACTATGTGGATAGTCAAGTCTGGCGCCAAGAAAACCATGCTAAGAGGGTGGCTGGGCAGGGCGTGGGTGTGGTCGAGTCGGTTGTTTATTATCAGTATTCCAAGGATCGGGCTCGGCGCACGCGGCGGGGTGTGGAAGAACAGTTAGACAAGGCCAGGCGTGCGGTGGACGGGAAAATACCGGTCAAGCGTAACCGGTATGTTGACTTGCGTGCCCCGGATAAGCGCGTGAACCAGGCATTAGCTGATAAGCATCTTGCGTTGGCTGGGATTAAGGGGTACGAGACGAATCGGTTGGATTTGGATGCTGGTGCGGTGATCGGGTTTTATCACCAGTTATTCCGTATTGAGAAGGCTTTCCGGATGGCGAAGTCGGATTTACGGGCGCGTCCGATCTTTCACTGTAAAGAAGACTCGATCCAGGCGCATTTAACGATTGTGATGGTGGCGATGGCGTGCGGGCATGTTCTTGAGCAGTCTACGGGTGTGTCGTTGAAACGGTTGGTGCGGACGTTGAAGAAGTACCGCTCGTTCACGCTGGAGGTAGGCGGGCAGGTCGTTCATGCTCACACCCCGCCGCCGGCGGACGTGGCCGTGCTTATCGAGTCACTGCCAAAACCTGACTAAGATGAGCCAAGTCAGGT
>NZ_JARBHJ010000065.1 GCF_028864145.1 Actinotignum schaalii
GGGCTTGTCAAGTTTTTTGTGTAAATGGTTTTATTTAGTTGGTTGGGAATCGGTCCGGGTAGTGAAGGGATAACTCGCCCAGTACTTTCTGCCAGCCCTGCACGCCTTGTCCTTCGATAAACCGACCAGGTGCTTTACGCGCACTACCCTTGGGCCGTACAGCGTCCCTGGCTCGCTGCCTGGCACGTTTATCCTCGATATTCATAATGGCTAGCCACATGAGTTTCACCGCTGCCCCATCAGAAGGGAAATGCCCCCGGTTCTTAATGATTTTACGTAGCTGGTAATTCAACGACTCGATACTATTAGTCGTATAGATCGCCTTACGGGTAGCCGGACCGAAAGCCAAGAACGGAATGAACCGATCCCAGGCCCGCTGCCAGGCCGCCACCGTGGCCGGGTATTTACGCCCCCACTCTCCTTCTTCAAAAGCCTTGAGGGCACCTAGCGCGTCTTCTTCGTTAACAGCCGTGTACATTGGTTTGAGGGCCGCAGCCACGGCTTTACGGTCTTGATAAGACACAAACCGCATCGAAGCCCGAATCAAGTGAACCACGCACGTTTGAATGATCGCCCTCGGCCAGGTAGCCGTGATCGCTTCAGGGAAACCAGCCAGCCCGTCACAAGCCACGATTAACACGTCCTGGACACCACGATTAGCTAGCTCAGCGCAAACACCAGCCCAAAACTTCGCGCCCTCGGCTGCTTGCACCCAGATCCCAAGCACGTGTTTGATACCGTCACAATCTACCCCGATAGCGATATGAGCAGCCCGGGAAGTAACCCGGTTATGATCTTTGATTTTCACCTGGATAGCATCCAGGAACAGGACTGGATAAAACGCTTCTAGCGGGCGGGTCTGCCAGGTAATGATCTCGTCTTGAACGGCCTCGGTAATATTCGAGATCGTTTCATGGGACATTTGGGTACCAATAGTGGCTTCTAGGTGGTGTTGGATTTCCCGGATCGTCATGCCACCGGCATACAGGGAGATAATCATGTCGTCCAGGCCACCCATGCGGCGCTGGCCGGGAGGAACTAGGCGTGATGTGAACGTGCCAGCCCGGTCCCGGGGCTGGTCTATTTTTACCGGTCCTACCTGGGTTTGAAGTGTTTTAGGTGACGTTCCGTTACGCGAATTCCCGCTACCGTGTCCGGCCGGGTCGTGTTTTTCATACCCGAGATGATCCGTTAGTTCGGCTTGCATGCCTCTCTCAAGGACGGCCTTGATTAACTCTGGTAGAAACCCGTCTTCACCAGTCAAACCGATACCGCGCTTACTAGAAGACTCCACTAGACGGTCCAGTAGATCGTCATCAATAAACTCCCGACGCAAAGCATCAGCAGTAGAGCCATTAGCAGTATCAGGAACATCAGTCATAGTCATAGT
>NZ_JARBHJ010000066.1 GCF_028864145.1 Actinotignum schaalii
TGTGAAGGGGGATGGGCTCGCGGCCTATCAGCTTGTTGGTGGGGTGATGGCCTACCAAGGCGGTGACGGGTAGCCGGCCTGAGAGGGTGACCGGCCACATTGGGACTGAGATACGGCCCAGACTCCTACGGGAGGCAGCAGTGGGGGATATTGCACAATGGGCGAAAGCCTGATGCAGCGACGCCGCGTGGGGGATGAAGGCTTTCGGGTTGTAAACCTCTTTCGCTATCGAACAAGGCCTGCTTTTTGGTGGGTTGAGGGTAGGTGGAGAAGAAGCGCCGGCTAACTACGTGCCAGCAGCCGCGGTAATACGTAGGGCGCGAGCGTTGTCCGGAATTATTGGGCGTAAAGGGCTTGTAGGCGGCTTGTTGCGCCTGCTGTGAAAACGCGGGGCTTAACTTCGCGCGTGCAGTGGGTACGGGCAGGCTTGAGTGTGGTAGGGGTGACTGGAATTCCAGGTGTAGCGGTGGAATGCGCAGATATCTGGAGGAACACCGATGGCGAAGGCAGGTCACTGGGCCATTACTGACGCTGAGGAGCGAAAGCATGGGTAGCGAACAGGATTAGATACCCTGGTAGTCCATGCTGTAAACGTTGGGAACTAGGTGTGGGGGGCCTTTCCAGGTTTTCTGCGCCGTAGCTAACGCATTAAGTTCCCCGCCTGGGGAGTACGGCCGCAAGGCTAAAACTCAAAGGAATTGACGGGGGCCCGCACAAGCGGCGGAGCATGCGGATTAATTCGATGCAACGCGAAGAACCTTACCAAGGCTTGACATACACTGCGGGGCTGCAGAGATGTGGTCGCATTTAGTTGGTGGTGTACAGGTGGTGCATGGTTGTCGTCAGCTCGTGTCGTGAGATGTTGGGTTAAGTCCCGCAACGAGCGCAACCCTTGTCTCGTGTTGCCAGCATGTTGTGGTGGGGACTCACGAGAGACTGCCGGGGTTAACTCGGAGGAAGGTGGGGATGACGTCAAATCATCATGCCCCTTATGTCTTGGGCTTCACGCATGCTACAATGGCCGGTACAGAGGGTTGCGATATCGTGAGGTGGAGCGAATCCCTTAAAGCTGGTCTCAGTTCGGATCGGGGTCTGCAACTCGACCTCGTGAAGTCGGAGTCGCTAGTAATCGCGGATCAGCATTGCCGCGGTGAATACGTTCCCGGGCCTTGTACACACCGCCCGTCACGTCACGAAAGTTGGTAACACCCGTAGCTCGTGGCCTAACCATTTTTTGGGGGGAGCGGTCGAAGGTGGGGCTGGCGATTGGGACGAAGTCGTAACAAGGTAGCCGTACCGGAAGGTGCGGCTGGATCACCTCCTTTCTAAGGATT
>NZ_JARBHJ010000067.1 GCF_028864145.1 Actinotignum schaalii
CCAAGCCGACAGTATCTGTGGAGCGAACTATGCAACACCCTCCCCGGACCGTGTCAACAGGCGCAATGGTTACCGACACCGCCAGTTAGACACCCGCGTTGGAAGCCTGGATATCGCTATCCCCAAACTACGTACCGCTTCCTTCTTCCCTGACTGGCTACTCGAACGCCGCAGCCGGGCAGAGCGCGCGTTGACCACCGTGATTGCCACCTGCTACCTCAAAGGAGTGTCTACCCGACGCATGAACGACCTGGTAGCCACGCTCGGCATCACTAACCTCTCCAAATCACAAGTCTCGGACATGGCCAAAGACCTTGACGCGACCGTCAACGATTTCCGTACCAGGCCTTTAGACCAGGGCCCTTACTATTACCTGTCCTGTGACGCGCTGACCATGAAAGTACGTGAAGGTGGACGCGTGGTGAAAACCAGTGTGCTGCTGGCTACCGGCGTCAATAAGGACGGATATAGGGAATTACTGGGCATGCAGGTTGCTACAGCGGAATCTACCGCGTCGTGGACCGGGTTTTTCCGTGATCTTATCGCCCGTGGCCTTGAGGGTGTTTTCCTGGTGACCAGTGATGCTCACCTGGGTATCCAGGCAGCGGTCAGTGATTGTTTACCGCAGGCAAGCTGGCAACGCTGCCGGACCCACTTCGCGAAGAATCTTTCATCCATGGTCTCTAAGACCCAGTGGCCTACATTATCGGCAATGTTCCACACGATTTTCAGGCAACCAGATGCTGCTAGCGTGTGGGGGCAAGCCCGGGACGTGGTCGAGTTTTGTTCGAGGAAGTTTCCTCATGTTGGGGACTATCTGGAAGAATCCCTTGACGAGATTCTCGCGTTTACCGCTGCTCCTGAAACAATATGGACCAAGATCTGGTCGAATAACCCGACCGAGCGGCTTAACCGTGAGATTCGTAGGCGTACTGATGTTGTGGGTATTTTCCCTAACCGGGAGTCGGTGGTCAGGCTGGTCGGAGCGGTTTTAGCTGAGCAGCATGATGAATGGATTCAACAAAAGCGGTACATGTCGTTGGCGAGTCTGGCGCAAACCAGGGATGTTATCGCTCGTGGTGTTATCGACGAGAAGACTATTAGTGGGAAGGAAATTATTGCTTGACCTGTGTCTGATATCCAGTCCTTATTAGTATCGAAACCAGACAATGACAATCATGATTCGAGAACACAGATACACCACTAACCAGGACTTGACC
>NZ_JARBHJ010000068.1 GCF_028864145.1 Actinotignum schaalii
TGAAGCGTACTGGGTTTTGTTCCTACCTGTTTTTGAGAGGATTAGGAACATGTCTAGAAGGTATTCGCAAGAGTTTAAGGCCCGTGCGGTTCGGATGGTGGCTGGCCGTCTGGAGGCGGATGGTTCTTGTACTGTGTGGCAGGCGATCAGTCAGATAGCCCCGAAACTGGGGATAGCGAATGAATCGTTACGGCGCTGGTATAACCAAGCACAAATCGATGACGGTAAGGCTCCTGGTATCACTCGTGAAGAACACTCCGAGATCAAGCGTCTAAAACGCGAGAATGCTGAGCTGCGGCGGGCTAATGAGATTTTGAAGACTGCTTCGGCTTTTTTCGCAGCCGAGCTCGACCGACCGGCCCGATGATGATTGCTTATATCGACAAATTTAAGCATCAATTCGGGGTCGAGCCGATATGCCGGACACTAAATACTCATCTTGCTAGCGGGTTCATCACCGCCCGCGGCTACAGGCTAGCCAAGAGCAGGCCTGCTAGCGCCAGAAGCATACGCGATGAGGTTTTGGTGGCTGAGGTTGAGCGTATTCACGCCGAGAATTATTCAGTTTACGGGGTACGTAAAATGTGGCACGCGATGATTCGGGCTGGCTGGGATGTTGGCCGTGACCAGGTCGCCAGACTCATGCGTCTAGCCGGCGTAAAAGGCGTTCGGCGCGGCCGTAACCCCGTTACTACCAGGCCCGCGCCGTCCCCTGATAGGCGTCCTGATCTGGTTCAAAGGCATTTCAAGGCCGATGCCCCAAACAGGTTGTGGGTAGCCGACATCACCTACGTTAGAACCTTGTCCGGGTTCGTTTACACAGCATTCGTCACCGACGTGTTTAGCCGCAAGATCGTTGGCTGGTCCACCCGGTCGACTATGTCCACTGAGGCGTTACCGTTAGAGGCCTTAGAACAGGCAATCAACAGCGCTAAAGACAATCTGGCAGGGCTAATCCATCACGCCGATC
>NZ_JARBHJ010000069.1 GCF_028864145.1 Actinotignum schaalii
TGGTGCTGGCAAACCCGCCCTATCTGGACACCTACCGGGCAGGTCTACGACCAGGTCTTCATCGACGGGACCTATATCGCCTACAACTGGTGCGTATTGATCGCTTACACGCGAGAAGGCGTGATCGCCTACCAACTATGCGACCGTGAATCCAAATCCGCCTACCTCGCCCTCCTACGCCGTCTGCCTGCCCCTATCGTTGCCACCACCGACGGGGCAGCCGGAGCGCTGGCAGCGATCAAGCAGGAATGGCCCACCACACGCATCCAACGCTGCCTGGTACACGTGCAACGTAATATCCGCCAAGTCACCACCACCCGCCCGCAAACCCACGCTCATAAGGCCTTATATAAGCTTGCTCTCGACTTAACCAAAATAACTACCCGCGAGGGGGCTATTGCCTGGCAAAACTCGCTGCACGCTTTCCACGGTCTCTACGACACATGGCTGGCGGAGAAGACTTACCGAGAGGAAACCCGCCTTGAGAATATTCCTTCTTTCGCGCGGAAAAACAAGAAATGGTGGTACACCCACACTACTACCCGCCGGATCGTGGGCTCTCTTGACCGCTACGTCAAACAAGGCGTGCTCTTCACGTTCCTTGATCCGAGTCTGGACGTGTCAACCGTTCTTGAGTCGACGACGAACCGGCTTGAGGGAGGGGTGAACGCGCCGTTGAAAGAGTTCTTACACATCCATCGGGGCTGGTCCCAGCCCCACCTGCTGACCGCGCTTGATTATTGGCTTTATTCAAGGTCGATCAACACTCAACCGATGTCTGATTTCGCTTCTAACAAGGTCCAGACACGGAAGAAACCCGTCAGCGTGCCCAGCGATAAGCCCGCCGAGATCGATACCCATATCAACATGGAGCGCCCGTGGGAAGACGGTCTAAACATCCGTAAAGGCCGGATCGGGAGCTAACGACACGCCGTCATTAGCAACTATTTTTGTCTATTAACCC
>NZ_JARBHJ010000006.1 GCF_028864145.1 Actinotignum schaalii
GCAAGGTTACGCCCGGTATCCTTTTCGAACCCGGTAGCTAAGGTTGTTTGCGCTGATGGTACTGCACTCGGTGGGGTGTGGGAGAGTAGGTTGCTGCCGCCATGTTTCTTAGTGTGTGGGGTGTTGCCTGGTTGGGTAACACCCCACACGCGTTTAACTAGTGAGAACACACGCGTTCGGAACGATGCTTATGAGGGGCCAGCAACGAGGCTGACCCAAAAACCGGCCTATAAGGCGGAAACAGCCCGAAAGAGGCGCTCACATAGCGACAGTTAGGCGGATGCGTCGCCAGGGCTCAACCTTGCCCGATGGGTGTGGTACCGTCCGATACATGATTGGCGCAGCCCTGGATAGCGACATACTCGCGGGGTTGCTCGCGGGGCTTAGCTGCGTCGTCGTACCCTAAGGTAGAGGAGAAATGGAGGTAAGAATGAAACGTTGGGGAGCGCTGTGCGC
This sequence comes from Actinotignum schaalii, assembly GCF_028864145.1. Taxonomy (GTDB): domain Bacteria; phylum Actinomycetota; class Actinomycetes; order Actinomycetales; family Actinomycetaceae; genus Actinotignum; species Actinotignum schaalii_B. The sequence continues at coordinate 457 of NZ_JARBHJ010000006.1, forward strand.
GGTGCTCACACTCGCCTTGAGCGCATGCGGGACAACCGCGACAACAGAGGGACATGCCCCGCAGCAGCCCGGCGCATCAGCAGCGGAGGCGGAGGCAACGGCGCCCACGCCCACCACCGCGGCGCCCGTATCCGATCCGCGTAGCCTCACCGGGATGGCGACCGTTGCCCCGCTCCCCGAACCGCATCCGACCGTACCGGCAGCGGTCAACCTTCCCGTCACGATCACGGATGCCAGCGGCGCGAAAGTTACCGTGACCGATGCATCGCGTGTTGTCACGCTCGATATGTCCGCCGCGATTTCGCAAACGCTTCTCGCCCTCGGGCTGGGCCACACCATCGCGGGCCGCACCATATCCGATACCGAGCCGAGCCTCGCGAGCGTGCCGGTCGTCACCGAAAGCGGGCACACCGTCAATGCCGAAGCGGTATTGCGCCTTGCACCCACCCTCATTCTCACCGACGGCACCATTCGCGGGGCGGAAGGCACCCTCGCCCAACTAGAAGCATCCGGTATCCCGGTGGTGCGACTCTCGCGCGCCACGACGTTCGACGACGCACCCGCCCGCGCAGCCGAAGTAGCCCGCGCCGTGGGTGCCGGGCAGGCCGGCGAAGAACTCGCCGCCCAGATTTCGCAATCCATCGCGCAGGCTCGTATCGACGTAGCGCAGCTCGCCCCGGCCGATCCGCTGCGCATGGTCTTCCTCAATATTCGCCCGCAGGCCGGCCTGTTCATGCTGCTCGGGAGCGAATCGGGTGCCAGCGACGTCATTGACGCGGTGGGCGGGCGTGATATGGCCGGGGAAGCGGGAGTCACCCAGGCCCGGCCCGCCAGCCAGGAAGCCCTCCTCGTGGCTAACCCGGAAGTTATTATCGTGATGACCAACGGGCTGAGCGCGCTCGGCGGGATCGAGGCCCTCGAAGGGCAGCCCGGCATTTCGCAAACCGAGGCCGGGAAGAAACAGCGTGTGCTCGCCATTCCCGATAATCTTTCCCTCGGCTTCGGTCCGCAAAGTGGCGATCTGATCCGAGCGATGGGCCAAGCGCTCTACACTGCCCAGTAGTGGGAACACGTGCGTTGGTAAAGAAAACACGTGGGTCGGTAAAGAAAACACGTGGGTCGGTAAAGAAAATACGCCGGCCGATGATGAAAACCCCAGCCGGTAGTGGGAAAGCGCGGGCGGCTAGTGTGCCCGCGCGGTAGCACAGCACGAAAGGATAGTGAGGGGATGACCGTGGCCCAGCGCCCCAGCTCGCGCGGGGCGGACCCGATTTCCGCACCCGGGCGCCGCGCCGCACTCATCGCGGCCTTCCTGCGCCTGGCCACCATTGCGGCGATTATTGCCGGTTACGTGACGGTGGCCCACGCCAGCGCGCAGGCCGCCGGTGCACCTGCTGGTACAGCGGCGCTGCCCGCCACCGGCCACCCCTGGCTCGCGGCCGGTTTCTTCGCGTGTGCCGGTGTCTGCGCCACTGCTGAACGCGTGGGCAGCACCGGCGCAGCTCGCGCAGAAGAACGCCGGCTGCGCGGTCTGCTTCTGGAACGAACCTTCACGCTGGCCCGCACCGGCACCCCGACGCCCTATACGGCCGGGCGGCTCCTCCCGCTCCTCACCGATAGCGTCGAACGAATCACCAACTACCGGCAGGGCTATGTGGGTACCACCATCGGCGCGTTGCTCGCCCCATTCCTCACCCTTGCCTTTATCGGCGTGGCCATCGACCCGGTCATCGGATTCGGCGTCATGGCGGCCCTCCCGCTCATCCCGGCGGGCATCGGACTCTTCTTCCGTTTCTTCCGCCGCGCCTCCAGCGAATCACGCCGCGCGCGTGACACCCTCGTGGATAGCTACCTCGATGCCATCCGCAATATGACCACCATTCGCCTCTTTAACGCCGGGGAACGCATCGAAGCGGACCTGGCTCGCCGTGGGGAAACCAACCGCCGCGCCATTATGCGGATGCTGGCCGGTAACCAAATCGTCATTATCGTTATGGACGGCCTGGTCGGCCTCCTCCTCATCTGCCTCACCGCCGGGCTCACCACCGCCCGCGCGGCGCACCTCGCGCCGTGGCAGGCGCTCGCCGTGGCTCTGCTCGCGGTGGTGCTCCTCGAACCGCTCTCGCAGGTGGCGGGATTCTTCTACATCGGTATGGGCGGGCGTGCCGCCCAAAAAGCCATCACCCGTTACCTTTCCATCGCTCCGCGTGGTGGGAACGACGGCGCAGCTGCGGCTCCCCGCACCCTCGCGAATGACGGTGCGCTTCCGAGTGGCAGCGCAGCCCGGCCCGCCGGTGAAGCTCCGCTCATCACCGTGACTAACGCGGCGGTGAATTACGGGCGCGAAGAGGTGCTGACCTCGGCAAACCTGCGCGTGGAGCGCGGGGAACGCCTCGCGATTGTGGGCGTGAGCGGAGCCGGGAAATCCACCCTCCTCGCCCTGCTGCGCGGCGCCTTACGTCCGCAGGCCGGGAGCGTGCAGGTAGCCGGGGTCCGCGTGGATGCCGGCAGTGGTGACCTGGCGCAGGTGCGCGCGCGCAGCGCCGTCGTCGCTCAAACAACGTGGATGTTTACCGGAACCATTGCCGATAACCTGCGTCTGGCGCGCCCGGACGCCACCGCGCAGCAGATGTGGGACGCTCTTGAACGCGCCCAGGTGGCTGAAGACGTGGCGCGGATGCCAGCAGGAATCGATACGTATCTCGGGGAGGATTCCGCGCTGATTTCCGGTGGGCAGGCCCAGCGCATTTCTCTAGCGCGGGCGTTTTTGGCCGGGCGCACCCTGCTGCTCCTTGACGAACCCACCGCCCAGGTCGATATGGAATCCGAGGACCGGATCTGCGCGGCGCTGGCAGCGCTCGGGCCCGAGTACACGCTCGTCATGGTCACGCACCGTCCCGCGCTAGCGGCCCTGGCGGACCGGGTGGTGCGGGTCCGCGCCGTAATTCTCGAGGAGGTCAGCGATGTCCGCGCCGAATAATAACGCAGCGCCGGGGCTGCGCACCGTTGTGCCCTGGCTGCTTTCCCTGACCCGCCCCGTCCACGGCCCGCTCGCGCTCTCCACCCTGTGCCGGGCCGCCGGGCAGGTGGCTGATATCGGGCTTTTCGCGGTGGCGACCTACGGAATGGTGGCGGCCGTGAGCAGCGGCGGGGGAGCGGGCTTCCTCTGGCTCGTGGCTCTCCTCGCGCTCCTCAAAGCTGGCCTGCGCTACCTCGAGCAATTCACCGGGCACTACGTGGCTTTCCGGGCCCTCGAGCTGCTGCGCACTCGCGTTTTTGCCAGCCTGTGGCCCAAGGCCCCCGGGATTATGACCCGCTCGCGTTCGGGGGATATGGTCGCCTCCCTCACCCGCGATATTGACCGTATCGAAGTGGTTTACGCGCACACGGTGGCTCCGGTGGTCTGCGCCTACGTGCTCACCCCGGCCGCGCTGGTGGTGGGCGGCGCGGTGCTCGGGTGGAGCGCGATGGTACTGCCGGCGGTGGCCGCGGTGCTCGCACTCGCTGTTATCCCGTACGCGGGTACCCGGCGTGCCATTGATGCGACGACGGCGCAACTCGCCGCCCGCGCCGATCTGGCCGCGCATGTGACCGATTCGCTATACGGCCTCGAAGATGTACTCGTCTTCGGGCGCACTGCCGACCGTATGGAAGAAACAGCTGCCCTCGGCGCGAAAGTCGCCACCAGCGGATCTTTCCCCGCCTGGGTGGCCGGGCTGCGCCGCGGGGCCAATATTCTTGCCGCCGGGCTGAGCGCGGCGTGGATTATCGCGGCGAGCCTCAACGACCCGACTATCTCCCTGCCGCTCGCGGCGGCCGGCGCGGTGGCGGCCCTGCGGGTATGGGAAGGCCCCCAAGCTCTCGAAGATGCGGCGTCGTCCCTCGACGCTTCGCTCGCGGCCGCCCGGCGCATTTATGCCCTCGCGCACGCACCCCAGCCGTGCCCGGACGGCCCCGGTATCCTCATGCCCGAACGTGGCCTGTCGGTAGAATTCGACGCTGTCCACTACACCTATCCGGAGCGTGAACGCGAGGTGCTGCGCGGGGTGAGCTTGCGTATTCCGGCCGGCTCTCACACCGTGCTGGCCGGGCGTTCCGGCTCGGGGAAATCCACGCTTGTGCACCTGCTGGAACGCTACGATGACCCGACGTCCGGGACGGTGCGCATCGGGGGGATTGCCACCACGGATCTCAACGTTGCCTCGCTGCACGCCTGCGTGGTGGGGGTCTCCCAAAAGAGCCAGATCGTGGCCGGGACTATTGCCGATAACCTGCGCCTGGGAGTTCCCGGCGCTAGCGAAACTGAACTGTGGCGCGCCCTGACCGTGGCCGGGCTGGAGGGCGATGTGCGAGCCATGCCGGAGGGCTTAGCCACCCGGGTGGGAGGCGGTACCTCGCACGGCCGACCCACCGGATACGCGCTTTCGGGAGGGCAGGTGCAGCGGCTGTGCCTGGCCCGCGCGGTGCTCATGCGTCCGGCCGTCCTCATCCTCGATGAATTCGCCGCCGCCCTCAATAGCGAACTCGAAGCCGGGATTCGGGCCAATCTGCGCGCCGCCCTCCCCGATACAACCATTATTGAAGTGAGCCACCGCCTCGATGCGGTGCGCGAAGCGGATACTGTGGCCGTGCTTTCGGGCGGGCGCCTGGTGCTGACCGGCCCACCCGCCGACATCACCGAAGTCCGGACGCCGCGCCATTAGCGCTCCGTGCAACATTAAGGCAAGATAGACAGAATGAGTGGACAGCGCGGCAACCAGCGGCACGCGGCCACCGCGCTCTCCGCGGTGCCCGCCGCGCCAGCCGTGCCTCCGGTACCCGCCGGCATCGCCGCCCGCCGCCGCCGGCGCGTCTGGACCTTCCTCATCCTCACCGTGCTCCTTGCACTGGGAATGCTTATCTCCGCGCACCTGGGCCAATTCCCCGTGACCGTGGGGGACGTGGCGCGCGGTATCGCCGCCCGCTTCGGGCTGACCGCACCTCCCGACGATCCCCTCATCATGGCGGCGCTCTGGAATATTCGCTTCCCCCGTATCTGCTTAGGGATCCTGGTGGGCGGGGCGCTCGCGGTGGCCGGCGCCGTCATGCAGGCGGTCTTCTCCAACCCGCTGGCGGAACCGGGAATTATCGGGGTTTCTTCCGGATGCGCTTTCGGGGCCGCCCTCACCATGGTCTTTGTTCCCGGGGCCCTGGGCGGGTTGTCGGTACCGCTGGGGGCCTTCGCCGCCGGGCTCGTCACCTCCGCCACCGTCTACCTGCTGGCGCGCTCGCAGGGGCGGGCTGAAACTCTCACCCTGGTGCTCACCGGTATCGCGGTGACCGCGGTGGCCTCCGCCCTCACCTCCATCGCCACCTACCTTGCCGATACCAACGCCCGCGAACAAATCGTGTTCTGGCAGATGGGCTCGTTGGCGGGGGCCTCCTGGTTCCAGGTCGCCGTGGTGGGTGCGGTGGTCGGCGTCGGCATCCTCGGTGCCCTCGCGCTGGCCGGCCGCCTCGATCTGCTCAGCTTGGGGGAGCGCGAAGCGGGGCACGTGGGTGTGAACGTCGCGGCCTTGCGGGCCGCCGCCATCGTCCTCACCGCCATCCTTACCGCCGCCGCCGTGTGCTTCGCCGGAGTGATCGGCTTCGTGGGCCTTATTGTTCCGCATGTGCTGCGACTCCTCATGGGCCCAATGAACCGCATGCTTATTCCGGCTGCGCTGCTGGGCGGGGCGGTACTTCTCACCTACGCCGATCTTGCGGCCCGCACCCTCGTGCCTTTCGCGGAACTCCCCATCGGGATCTTCACGGCGCTGGTGGGCGGCCCCACCTTCTTCATCCTGCTGCGCAAGAACCTGCGAGGTGCCCGTGGTTGATCTCTTCTCCGCGGCGGGGGGGCCGGCCGGGGCACTCGTGGCCGAACACCTCAGCTTCGCCTACGGTAGCCACCGGGTTCTCCACGACGTCAGCATCACTGCCCAGCCCGGGCGGGTCCTCGGGGTACTCGGCCCCAATGGCACCGGAAAATCCACGCTGCTCTCGCTGCTCGCCGGTGACCAAGCACCCACGTCCGGGCAGGTGCGCATCGGCGGCACCTCCGTTTCCTCCCTTTCTTGGCGGGAGCTGGCGCACATGCGCGCCGTTATGCCGCAAAACTCCACCTTCCCCTTCGCCTATCTGGTGCGTGACCTGGTGGCCATGGGTCTCGGATCCGGGAACGGGGCGGGGCGGGGCGCCGGTGCCGGGCAGGGCGCCGGCGCTGGGAGTGCAGCCGGTGCCGGGCGGGGCGCCGGTGCTGGGAGTGCAGCCGGTGCCGGGCGATCAGCGGACGCCGCCATTATCGACGCCGCCCTGCACGCCGCCGATGTCACCCACCTCCAGGATCGCGATGTCACCCGCCTTTCGGGCGGCGAGCAGGCCCGCGTCACCTTCGCGCGGGTTCTTGCCCAGCGTGCCGGGGTGGTGCTCCTGGATGAACCGACCGCGGCCCTGGATATTTCCCACCAGCAGCGCCTCCTCGAGCTGTGCAGGCGCCTGGCGGCCGGCGGGCATACCGTCGTCGCGGTGCTGCACGATATTCAACTGGCCGGCGCGCTCTGCGATGACGTGGTGCTGCTGCGCCACGGCCGGGTGGAGGCGGCCGGCACCCCGCGCCAGGTGCTCACCTCGGAGCTGCTGACCCGGGTCTACGACTGGCCGATCCGAGTGGAGACGCTGGGCGATGGGACTATCGTCGTCGTTCCCACCACCGCAACCACGTCCGTAAAGTGAGAAAGCAATTCTCACTACGTGGACACAGCTAGACTAAGGACGACGGCGGCACCGCCCGCCACCACAACACACGATACGAAGGGGAACTATGGCGCAGCTGCGATCGGCAACGTCAACAACAGGCCGGAATATGGCCGGGGCGCGGGCGCTCTGGCGCGCTACCGGGATGGGTTCGGAAGATTTCGGAAAGCCGATTATTGCCATCGCTAATTCCTTCACCCAATTCGTTCCCGGGCATGTCCACCTGCGTAACGTCGGGAAAATCGTGGCCGATGTTATTCAGGCTAACGGCGGCGTGGCGCGCGAATTTAATACCATCGCGGTAGACGACGGTATCGCCATGGGCCACGACGGCATGCTCTACTCGCTGCCCAGCCGCGAAATAATCGCCGACTCCATCGAATATATGTGCAATGCGCACACCGTGGATGCCCTCGTGTGTATTTCCAATTGCGATAAAATCACGCCCGGGATGCTCATCGCCGCCATGCGCCTGAATATTCCCACTATTTTTGTGTCCGGTGGTCCCATGGAGGCGGGTAAGCCGGTGGAAGGCGTCGTCGACCATAATATTGACCTCATCGACGCGATGGCCCTGGCCGTGGACGATTCCATCACGGACGACGAGCTCGCGCGCGTGGAGGAAAACGCCTGCCCCACCTGCGGTTCCTGCTCGGGAATGTTCACCGCGAATTCCATGAATTGCCTAACCGAAGCGCTGGGCATGTCCCTGCCCGGTAACGGCTCGACCCTCGCCACCGCCACCCGCCGCCGCCGGCTTTTCGAAGAGGCGGGGAAGCGCATCGTCGCGCTCACGAAACGTTATTATCACGACGACGATGCCAGCGTGCTGCCGCGCAATATTATGACGAAGGCGGCGTTCACCAATGCGATGTCCATGGACGTGGCCATGGGGGGCTCCACCAATACCGTGCTCCATATTTTGGCCATCGCCCAGGAAGGGCATGTGGATTTCACGCTGGCGGATATTGATGCGCTGTCGCGGCGAGTGCCCTGCATGGTCAAACTTGCCCCGAACTCCACCGAATTCCATATTCAGGACTTCCACCGGGCCGGTGGGATCCCGGCGCTGCTCGGGGAAATGTACCGCGCGGGCATGCTCGATGATTCGGTGCATTCGGTGCATTCCGATGATCTGAAATCCTGGCTGGAAACCTGGGATATTCGCGGGGTGGCACCTTCGGAACAAGCTCGTGATCTTTTCAGCGCCGCGCCGGGCAACGTGCGCACCACCCGCGCATTTTCGCAGGATTCCACCTGGGAAAGCCCGGATCTGGACGGAGAACACGGGTGTATCCGCAGCGCCGATCACGCCTATACGAAGGATGGTGGACTGTGCGTGCTGCGCGGGAACCTCGCGGAGGACGGCGCGGTGATCAAGACGGCCGGCATCAGCGAGGAACTCTTCCACTTCGAGGGGAGGGCCCGAGTGGTTGATTCCCAGGAGGCCGCCGTCGAACTTATTTTGTCCAAGGCGGTGGAACCGGGCGATATCGTGGTGATCCGCTACGAGGGTCCCAAGGGCGGGCCGGGGATGCAAGAAATGCTCTATCCCACCTCCTACCTCAAGGGCCTGGGCCTCGGAAAGGTGTGCGGTCTGATTACCGACGGGCGTTTTTCCGGGGGGACGTCGGGTCTGTCCATCGGGCACGTCTCCCCGGAGGCCGCCGCGGGTGGCAATATTGCGCTGCTGCGCGAAGGGGATCACATTATTATCGACGTTCCCACCCGCTTGCTCGCCATGGATGTTTCCGAAGAAGAACTGGCCGAGCGGCGCGCCCAGATGGGTGACCTGCCGTGGCACCCGGAGAATCGCGACCGGAAAGTCTCCAAGGCGCTACGTGCCTACGCGATGATGACCACCTCGGCGGATCGCGGGGCGGTGCGGGTGGTGGACGGCCGGGTCGACTAAAGCACCACGGGGCCGCGCTCACCCTAGCGCCGGCGTGCTACCGGCTAGTTGTCGAAGGCCGGGCTGAGCTCGTGGGGTGGCTCCATGAGCCAGTGCCGGTCGGTGATCATGCGGGCGGCTGCCACCCCGGCGCCCACCGCGCAAATAACAAGAACCACATTGGTGAGTGCGCCGGCTGCCTGGGCGATCTGCCCGGCATTAATGGCGTGCAGGCCGCGGAAAAATACCACCCCGGGAATCATGACGACGACGGCTGGGACGCTGAGCGAGACCCGGGAAAATCGGGTGCGGCGGGTGAGGAGATGGGCGAGGATCCCGGCGCCCAGGGCCGCGAGGAACACCGCGGCCACGTTATAGAAGCCGGCGTCCTGGGCGCTCATGCGGGCGGCATTGACAAGTGCGCCGATAGCTCCGGCCAGCAGCGCGGCACCCTGTTCTGCCGTGAAGAGCATAGCGAAACCGTAGGAGGCCACGAAGGTTGCGGCGGCGCGCGCCAGCGCAAGCCACGGTTCGGGGATGACGTAAGCGGCGTGCGGGGCGATATCGGTATCGAAGAGGACGGTGACGACCCACACCGCCATCCCGGCGGCCAGCATCAGCATGGTGACGTAGGCCCCGCGGGTCAGGCCGGCGGAGAAATCGGCGCGAATAGTATCGAGCATCGCGGTGACGAGCGGGAAACCGGGAATGAGGAAGAGGAGGGCGGAAACCACCCCGGCCTCGTGCACCACCGCGATATGCCACGCGGCTTCAGCCACCCCCACCGTGGCGAGATACAGCACCGCAGCTAGCGCTCCTACCAGGAACCAAATCCCGAAGTGGTTCACGAGGCGGCGAGCTAACCAGCCGCGCGCCGCCTGCCCCGCGCTCGCCGCGAAGAAAACCGCGGAGCATTCCACCACCCCGCCTCGGTTGAGGAAACAGAAACAGGCGCAGGCAAGCCCGGATACCAGGGCGAGTAACCAGGCCGGGTAGGTGCGGGCCCGCGCTATTGCATCGTCGAGGGTGCTTGTGACCCGCGCGGGAGTCGAGCCGTCCGGGAGGGCATCAATGGCCGTAATAAGCGCGTCGATACGGGCGGCGTTTACCCCGAGGGCGCGCTGTTCCCCGGTGAGAGTGCACACATCCCCGTAGCCGTAGCAGGTGAGCGTGATTTCGGTGAAGGATACCGCGGCGTGGGTCGTGCGGATTCCCAGGGCGTGTGCGGTGCGTTCCATCGAGTGTTTGACCCGGTAGGCGGAGGCACCGCTCGCCAGGAGTAGCAATCCGGCGCGCAGTACCGCCCGCGCGGCATAGCGCAGATGGCTGGGTTGCTGCGGCGCAGGGGGCCGGTGTGAAAACGTCACGCGTCCAGGGTACGCTTCCCGAAAAACTCCGGAAAACTGTCCGAACAATGAAACCGAAATCCACGATGTGAGACAGATTGATCTTTTTAGCGTTCGCGGACCGCGCTCCGGTAGTCTGAAAGGCATGGCTCAGATTCTTCTTATTATCGTAGTGAGGTAGCGCGCACCACCGGTTGCGCGCTCCCCTCACGTGAGGGGATTTTTTATGCGCTAACCACCACAGCTAGCCACCCCGCTCGGCACTCCAGGAGAACAGGCCCGAAGAACCAGGTGAATCAGGTTGAAGGAGGAACCATGGCCGCATCCGAGATGAATGCATCCGCGATGGGCGCGTCGGCCGCGTCTCACCGGGACCAGCCCGGTGAGATCCGCGAAAAAATGGACGGCGCCCGCGCCATTGTCCGCACCCTAGCGGAACTCGGTGTGGATGTCGTCTTCGGGCTGCCCGGCGGAGCTATTTTGCCCACCTATGACCCGATGTACGATAGCGATTCGCCGCGCCATATCCTGGTGCGCCACGAACAGGGTGGGGGCCACGCGGCCGAAGGCTATGCGCTGGCAACCGGGCGCGTGGGTGTTGTGATGGCCACCTCCGGGCCGGGGGCAACGAACCTCGTCACCCCGCTGCTGGATGCCAATATGGATTCCGTCCCGCTGGTGGCGATCACCGGGCAGGTGGGGGCCGCGGCCATCGGAACCGACGCTTTCCAGGAAGCCGATATCGTGGGTGCCACCATGCCCATGGTCAAGCATTCTTTCCTCGTGACCGACGCCGCTGATATTCCGGCCCGCCTGGCAGAAGCTTTTTACCTCGCGGCGAGCGGGCGCCCCGGCCCCGTCCTCGTGGATATCGCGAAATCCGCCCAGAACCAAGAAACAGAATTTGTGTGGCCCCCGCGCCTGGACCTACCCGGATACCGCCCGGCCGGCGAACCGGATCCCGCTGCCGTCCGCGAGGCGGCCCAACTTATCGCCACCGCGAGCCGCCCCGTGCTCTACGTGGGAGGCGGGGCCGTGCGCGCCCGGGTCTCCCGCGAGGTCACCGAACTGAGCGATCTCACCGGTGCCCCGGTGGTCACCACCCTGCCGGCTCGCGGCACCGTACCCGATTCCCACCCCCACAACCTGGGGATGCCGGGCATGCACGGTACTGTTCCCGCGGTGGGCGCCCTCCAGCGCAGCGATCTCATCGTGGCGCTCGGGGCGCGTTTCGATGATCGCGTTACCGGGGCGCTTGACGGTTTCGCGCCGCGGGCAAAAGTTATCCACCTCGATATTGACCCGGCGGAAGTCTCCAAGAACCGCACCGCGGACGTGGCCATTATCGGTGATTTGGCGCAGTCCGTTCCCGCCCTCCTCGAGGCGGTGCGCGCGGCTCGCGAACAGTACGGGGAAGCGAATCTGGAACCGTGGTGGGGGTACCTCAACCGCCTGCGGGATACCTATCCGGCCGGCTACACCCCCACGGAGGACGGCCTTGTTTCCCCTCAGTATGTGATCGAGCGTCTGGGCGCCGTGGCGGGCAGTGAGGACACCATCTGGGTGACCGGGGTGGGGCAGCACCAAATGTGGGCCTCGCAATTCCTCCATTTCGAGCACCCGCACCGCTGGCTTTCCTCCGGGGGCGCGGGCACCATGGGCTACGGGATCCCGGCCGGTATGGGCGCGAAAGTGGGTCAGCCCGAGCGCACCGTGTGGGTGATTGACGGCGACGGCTCCTTCCAGATGACCAATCAGGAACTGGCCACCTGCCGCCTCAATAACATCAATATCAAAGTGGCCGTTATTAATAACTCCTCGCTGGGGATGGTGCGCCAGTGGCAGACCCTTTTCTACGACGGGCGCTATTCTTTCACCGATCTGGAAACTGGGAACAACACCCGCCGTATCCCCGATTTCGTCAAACTTGCCGAAGCCTATGATTGCGCGGCCTGGCGCGTGGAGAAGAAGGACGACGTCGACACTGCCATCCAGCGCGCTATGGAGATCAATGATCGGCCCGTCGTTATCGACTTCATTACCTCCCCGGATGCGGAGGTGTGGCCGATGGTCGCCGCCGGGGTATCCAATGATGAGATTATGTACGCCAAGGGGCTGCGCCCCGAAGTGGATGAGAACTTCGCGTGAGTAGCGCACTGTCGCCGCTCGAGCCGCCACGAAAGGAAGGATAACAATGCCGCAGCGCCACACGCTCTCCGTACTGGTGGAGAATAAACCCGGAGTGCTCACGCGGGTGGCCGGGCTCTTCGCCCGCCGCGCGTTCAATATTCATTCGCTCGCCGTGGGAGAAACGGAAAACCCGGCGCTCTCGCGTATCACCGTGGTGGTCGACGCCGCGGTACAACCCCTCGAGCAGGTGGCCAAACAGCTCAATAAGCTGGTCAATGTCATCAAAATCGTGGAATTAGACAGTGAGGAAGCGGTGCTGCGCCGCCTCGTCCTCATTAAAGTTGGCGCTGATGATACAACCCGTTCCCACGTGGTGCAGGTCGTGGACCTTTTCCGCGCCCACGTGGTCGATATGGTGCCGGATGCCGTGACCATTGAAGCCACCGGATCCGACCGCAAGATCGGAGCCCTGCTCACCGCCCTGGAGCCCTACGGGATCCGGGAAATTGTGCAGTCGGGAACCGTGGCGCTCGGGCGCGGAGCGCATTCGCTTTCCGAACGGGTCACCGCCGATATGGCGGGAGACCCCGGGGACTTCCCGGAGGCGCTCGCCCGCGGGCGCATCTAGCCGCAGTGGCGCGCGGCGAAGATAAGCGGCGTCGTCGTATATGCGGCGCACCTACAGCGTGCGCGGCGCCGCACTACCGCAACGAAACCGAAACCGAAAAACCGCAACCGCGGGGCCTGGCCCCGACCAACAAAAGGAGAAAACCATGGCAGAAATCTTCCATGATGCCGATGCCGATCTGTCCCTCATCCAATCGAAGAAGGTTGCCATTATTGGCTACGGTTCGCAGGGGCACGCGCACGCGCTCAACCTGCGCGACTCCGGCGTGGACGTGGTGGTGGGCCTGCGCGAAGGCTCGAGTTCCGTGGCGAAAGCGCAGGAACAGGGCCTGACGGTGCGTTCCGTGGCCGATGCCACCAAGGACGCTGACGTCGTCATGATTCTGGTGCCGGATCAGACCCAGCGTGGGCTGTGGGCCGCGGAAATCGAGCCGAATCTCAAGGCCGACGCCGCGGTGTTCTTCGCCCACGGTTTCAATATTCACTACGGATATATCAAGCCCGCTGCCGGCCACGATGTGTGCATGGTGGCTCCCAAGGGCCCGGGGCACACGGTGCGCCGCCAGTACGAAGACGGGCGCGGAGTGCCGGTGCTCGTGTGCGTGGAACAGGATGCCTCCGGGCAGGCCTGGGACGTGGCCCTGTCCTACGCCGCCGCGATTGGCGGCACCCGCGCCGGCGCCATTAAGACCACCTTCAAGGAAGAGACCGAAACGGACCTCTTCGGCGAGCAGACCGTGCTGTGCGGCGGGGTTTCCCAGCTCATCACCTACGGTTTCGAAACGCTGGTGGAAGCCGGATACCAGCCGGAGATGGCCTACTTTGAGGTGTGTCACGAACTCAAGCTCATCGTTGACCTCATTAACGAAGGCGGGCTGACCAAGCAGCGCTGGTCCTGCTCGGATACGGCCGAATACGGCGACTATGTGTCCGGCCCGCGCGTTATCACCCCGGATGTCAAGGAACATATGAAGGAAGTGCTGGCTGATATCCAGAACGGTTCCTTCGCCAAGCGCTTCATTGACGACCAGGATGCCGGCGCCCCCGAATTCAAGAAGCTGCGCGCCGAGCACGAAAGCCACCCGCTCGAGGCCACCGGGCGCGAGGTGCGTTCCATGTTCGCGTGGAATACCGATGTGGACGCCGATTACACGGACGGGCAGACCGCCCGCTAAGCGCAGCATTGCCGTTCCCAGGTGAGGCGGCTAGGATAAGCGCCAGTTAGCCGGCCCGCTCGCGGCAAGGTACCGCGGGTGGGCCGGTTTGTATGAGCTGAGTTCTACTGTGAGAAAGGCTGCATATGCGTCGTCGTTCCGCTTTCGCTTTCCTCGGGGTGCTGGTTTTCGGCCTCGCCGCCTGCACCGATACATCGGATGCGCCGGGGGTGAAACCTACCGTGGCCGCTACCACAGATAGTACGACGGCGCCCAGCAGGCCCTCCGCCAGCGCGACTCCGAGTGCTACTCAAGAACCCGCCCATCTGGTACCCATCCAGCGCGGAGCCAATGTGGTGACGGAGAAAATCCCGGCGCCCCTCGATCAGTGGGGTGGCATTTCTATCGGGGCTGACGGCGTGGCCGGCAGCGTCAACGAAGGCAAACCGGTGGTGCGGGTGTATTCCGATTACTGGTGCCCCTGGTGCAATGACCTGGTGCGCGACCACGGTGAGGAACTCATCCAGATGGCCAAGGACGGGAAAATCACGCTGGTCTACCACCCGAATATGCGCTTCGAGGAATCGCCCTACAGTGTCAAGGGGGAGCAGGCCGAAGTGTGGTTCGCGGTCAACGCCCCGGATAAATACCTTGATTTCCACGAGCTGCTCTACAAAGAAGGCTCCATCCCGGTGGTGAAACACGCGGACCGCGCCGAACGCCAGCAGCCCGACCCGGCCTTGATTGAACAATTTGCTACTCGGGTGGGTCTTGACGCCGCGCAGCTGGAGAGCCTGCGTGCCACGCTGGCCGCGGATGAGTACCTTCCCCTTCTCAAGCAACTACGCGAGCAATTCCTCGCCGACGGCATGAAGTACATTCCCGCCGTTGTTATTGACGAGAAGCTGGTGAGCGATCCGAATAACGGCAACCTGGACCAGTTCCTCGCGCCCTTGAAGTAGGTGGTGGCGGTAGCGCGTGGCGGTGGCTGGTTGTGGCGCGTGGCAGCGACTGGTTGCGGCCCGCAGGGGTGACCGGTTGTAGCTCGCGGGGCACGGAGTGCGAAAAAACTGTCGCAGGGGCGTGGCACAATAGAGGCCATGAAAGCCATTATGACTGTGACCGGGGTGGATCGCACCGGGATTATCGCGGCCGTTTCCGCTGAACTTGCTCGCCTCGGGGTGAATATTATCAACGTCACCCAAACCCTCATGGATGAGTACTTCACTATGATCCTCGAAGTTGCGCTTCCGGAGGGTAGCTCCATTACCCAGGTGCAGCAGGCCATGGCGGAACTGGGCGGCGCGGAAGCGCTGGAAATCCACGTGCAGGCGGATTCGATTTTCCGCGCCATGCATCGCGTCTAGCCCGGTCTGGTGGATAGGCTGGCCCGGTGCGTAAAACTGGCCGGCGCACCGGAACAGGCACAGCGATATGCACTGGAACAGACACGGCAACGTGCACGGGAACTCGCACAGGAACGGGAGAATACCTATGTATGCCAGCAGTGAGCCCACTGCCCAAAACATTCTGGAAACCCTCGCGATGATCCGCGAGGACCGCCTCGATATCCGTACCGTCACCATGGGGATTTCCCTGCTGGACTGCGCGGATTCGGATGGCGAGCGCGCTCGCGAACGGGCCCGCGCCCGCATTATGGAGCGGGCCGCGCGCCTGGTGCCGGTAGCGCGGCAGATCGAAGCGGAACTGGGTATCCCCATTATTAATAAGCGCATTTCCGTGACCCCGATTGCTTTAGTGGCCGCGGCAAGCGGGGAAAAGGACCTTACCCCGTGGGCGGTGATGCTTGATGAATGCGCCCGGGAAATCGGCGTGGATTTCGTGGGCGGGTTTTCCGCCCTGGTGGAAAAGGGCATGACGCGCGCGGATGAGGCGCTCATCGATTCCATTCCTGCCGCGCTGGCCGCCACCTCGGTGGTGTGCTCCTCCGTCAATATCGGAACCTCACGCGCCGGAATTAATATGAGCGCGGTTGGGCGCATGGGGGAAACCATTTGTGAGCTTGCCGCCCGCACGGAAAAGGGCTCCGGGGCTGCTCGGCTGGTCGTTTTTGCTAACTCGGTGGGGGATAACCCCTTTATGGCCGGGGCTTTCCACGGGGTAGAAATGCCCGATTGTGTGGTTTCCGTGGGGGTATCCGGGCCGGGTGTTATTACCCGGGCAATTACGGCGGCAGCAGGGGCATCCTTCGATGAACTCGCGGAAGAAATCAAGCGCAGCGCTTTCAAAATCACCCGCATGGGCGAACTGGTCGGGCAGCTTGCCGCGCAGCGCCTCGGGGTGCCTTTCGGGGTTGTTGACCTCTCTTTGGCTCCCACCCCGGAAGTCGGCGATTCGGTGGCACGCGCCCTGGAAGCCATGGGCCTGGAACGCGTGGGAGCCCACGGCACCACGGCGGCCCTCGCGCTTCTCAATGATGCGGTGAAGAAAGGCGGGCTCATGGCCTGCTCGCACGTGGGCGGCCTCTCCGGGTCCTTCATCCCCGTCTCCGAAGATGAAGGCATGATCGAAGCGGCGCGGCTCGGCGCTATTAGCCTGGCCAAACTCGAAGCCATGACCGCTATTTGCTCGGTGGGCCTTGACATGATCGCGGTGCCCGGGGATACCCCGGCCGCCACCATCGCCGGCATGATCGCAGACGAAGCTGCCATCGGCATCATGAACTCCAAGACCACCGCCGTGCGAGTCATCCCCGCTACGGGCTTGAGCGAAGGCGATACCGTGGAATTCGGCGGCCTGCTTGGCAGCGCTCCCGTGATGCCGGTAAGCCCGTACTCCAGCGCGGCATTCATTGGCCGCGGGGGTACTATCCCGGCGCCCGTGCACGCTTTCAAGAATTAGGCGCGAGGCGAGGAACGGTTAGCGAGTCAGCTTAGCGGGAGTCGTTAGCAAGCGAGGTTAGCGGGCGCGGATAATCGCCGCGATGCCCTGCCCGCCGCCGATGCACAGTGTCACAAGGGAGTGCTCGATTCCGCGTTCGCGCTGATTGAGGAGAGCACGCAGTGAAATAATCGCTCCCGAAGCCCCCACCGGGTGGCCCAGCGCAATCGCCCCGCCCAGCGGATTGACGATCTCCGGATCCAGCTCCGCATCGCGAATCACCGCAATGGCCTGGGAGGCAAAAGCCTCATTGAGTTCCACCCAGCCAATATCCGCCCGGCTCAGGCCGGTACGCTCAAGCACCTTCTCAATAGCAAAGCGCGGGGCGTAGCCCATGTACTCCGGTTCCACCCCGACGGTTGCCACATCCACCAGCTCGCCCAGAATATCCACACCCGCCGCAATCGCATCTTCTTCCCGCATGAGGACGAGCATGGCGGCGCCGTCGTTAATCCCGGAAGAATTACCGGCCGTCACGGTGCCGTGCGCGGCAAAAACAGGGGGGAGGTGGCTGAGCGTTTCAGCCGTCACGCCCGCGCGCGGATATTCTTCTGCAGCGACGACGCGCTCAGTGGGTTCCCCGGCGTCAATCGTGAAAGGAACACGCTCCTTATCAAAAGCGTCGGCGGTGATGGCGGCCTGGGCACGGGCCTGGGACTGGGCCGCAAAAGCGTCCTGCTCGGCGCGGGAAATACCGAATTTCTCCGCGACCCGCTCCGCTGTCCAGCCCATGGGCCGGCCCGAGAACGGATCAGAAATCAGCGAAAATGTGCCGTCCACGTGCTTCGGCCCGTTGAGGTGACCGGCGCGGGAAAAATCCATGACCGGCTGGCGCGTCATATTCTCAGCACCGCCCGCCATGACGATGCGCGCATCCCCGGAACGCAAGGCGCTGGCTGCGCTCGCGAGGGCTTGCACCCCGGAGCCGCACACCCGATTGACAGTGAGGGCAGTGGAGGAGGCCCGCGCTCCGGCGGCCAGGGCGATCCGGCGGGAAATATAGGCATCGGCACCGGTCTGGCCCACGCAGCCCACCACGAAATCATCCACATCCGCCATGGGGATACCCGCGCGCTCGGCGGCCGCGCGCGCCGCCGCCGCACCCAATTCGTGCGCGGGAGTATTCGCGTAGTAGCCGCGGAACTTCCCCGTGGGAATGCGAGCGCCGCTGACAATGACGATAGGTGAATCGAACGCCATAACCTTGCCTCCCGAGATTCAAGAATTCAATTCTACGAGGAGAGGCGCGCCGGCTCCAGGAGAGGTACCTAACCCCGGCCTAAGTGCAGCCTGAGCTTTGCGCCTCCGTTCTGTACCTACGTTCCCGCCGCGCGGGTCTCAACGCTGCCCCGCTGCTTCGTCCCACCCGCCGAGCATTCCGAAAAGTGAGACGAATAGTCTCACCAAGTGGACGGATCTCGTATACTCACCCGTATGCGCGCCTCTATTAATCTCGCTGTTATTGCCGGAGATGGCATCGGTCCGGAAATTGTGCCCGAAGGTCTGAAAGTGCTACGCGCTGCGCTGGGAGAAAGCGGCACGGAGCTGAGCGTGACACCCTATAGCATCGGGGCGCAGCGCTATGTGGATACCGGAGAAACTCTCAGTGATGCCGATCTGGAAGCCTTGGCCGGGCATGACGCGCTGCTGCTCGGCGCTATTGGAGATCCGCGGGTGCCCGCCGGAATCCTGGAGCGTGAGATTCTGCTGCGGCTGCGCTTCGCCTTCGACCACTACGTTAATTTGCGGCCCAGTGTGCTCTATCCCGGGGTTCCCACCCCGCTAGCGGTACCGGGAGATATTGACCTGGTGGTGGTGCGCGAGGGAACCGAAGGTCTGTACTCGGGCAACGGGGGCAGTGTTCACCGCGGCATGCCTACCGAAGTGGCAACCGAAGTATCTGTAAACACCGCTCACGGAACTGAGCGTTTGGTGCGCTACGCCTTTGAGTTGGCAGCATCCCGGCCTCGCCGCCACCTCACCCTCGTCCATAAAACCAATGTGCTCGTGCACGCGGGTGGGTTGTGGCAGCGCACCGTGAACCGCCTGGCCGCGGAGTACCCGAGCGTAAACGTTGATTACTGCAATGTGGATGCCGCCACGATTTACCTGGTGACCGACCCGCAGCGTTTCGATGTCATCGTGACAGATAACCTCTTTGGCGATATTCTGACCGACGAAGCCGGGGCGGTAAGCGGAGGCGTGGGGCTTGCGGCGTCGGGCAATATTAATCCGGAAGGAGACTTCCCCTCCATGTTCGAACCGATCCACGGTTCAGCGCCGGATATTGCGGGGACCGGGAAAGCAGATCCGACGGCAACAATCGCCTCCGCGGCGCTCATGCTGCGCCACCTCGGGCTCGCTGAGCCGGCCGCGCGTATTGAGGCGGCCATCAGGGCAGATATGGAAGCGCGCGCCGCGGCCGCGGCAACCGGAACGCCGCTGCGCCGCACAACCACCCAGATCGGTGATGCTATTCTCGCCGCTATGGAAGATAACCGTTAAGGATCACCACGAAGAAAGAAGGACTCAGGTATGAGCGTTCCGAGCACTCCGGAAGAACTGGAAGCTGCCGCTACCACCCCCGCGCCCGCGGATGGCCTCGCCGGCCGGTTCGTTGTTCACCCGAATGAACACCCGGCCACCGAAGAGGAGATTAGCCAGGTGCTGGCCGGCCCCGGTTTCGGCCGCTACTTCACTGACCATATGGCCCGGGCAACGTGGACCGCGGAAGAGGGCTGGCATAACCATGCCATCGTGCCCTACGGCCCGCTCAGCCTGGACCCGGCCGGCGCGGTACTTCACTACGGCCAGGAAGTTTTTGAAGGTTTGAAAGCCTACCGGCATGCGGACGGTTCGCTGTGGCTGTTCCGACCCACCTACAACGGGGCGCGCCTGAACTTCTCCGGGCATCGCTTGGCGATTCCGGAACTGCCCGTGGATGATTTTGTGGCCTCGCTGGTGAACCTGGTGCGCCAGGATCGGCGCTGGGTGCCGGGCGCGGAGGGGGAATCGCTCTACCTGCGGCCCTTCATTTTCGCCTCGGAGGCTTTCCTCGGGGTGCGTGCGGCTGCCGCGTACGAGTACATCGTGCTCGCGTCGCCAGCCGGGGCGTATTTCCCCAATGGTTTCCAGCCCATCAAGGTGTGGGTGGAGCCCGATTACCATCGCGCCGGCCCCGGAGGTATGGGCGCGGCGAAAACTGGCGGGAACTACGCGGCCTCGCTGCTGCCCAAGGTCACCGCAAGTGCGGCCGGGTACGATGAGGTTCTTTTCCTTGACGCCGCAACCGCCACGAACCTTGATGAACTGGGCGGGATGAACGTCTTTGTGGTGTACGCGGACGGCAGCGTGGCCACCCCGAAACTCACCGGCAATATCTTGCCCGGGAATACCCGTTCGTGCATTATGCAGCTGCTGCGCCGCGCCGGGGTTGAGGTGCGCGAAGATACTCTCGCTTTGCGTGATGTGGTGAGCGGTATTCAGGACGGGAACGTGGCAGAAATGTTCGCCTGCGGGACCGCGGCCGTTGTGACCGCTATCGGCCAGCTCACCGGGGAGGACTTCAGCGTTGAGCTGCCCACCCACACCGTGGCCCAGCGGATTTACGAGGAGCTCACCGGCATCCAAAACGGTACCCGCGAAGATCCCTTTGGCTGGATGTACCGGATCGCCTAGCGGGGTTGGGCGGCGTTACGCGCGCGGCGCTGGGGTGAGCGACGCCCGCGGGTTTGGGCTAGTTCGTTTTGTGCGTCTGGGCTCGATACTGGCGCGGCGGCGGGACGAGGAAACATCCGGCACCAGCGGCTACCGTCACGGTGAGCGGAGTGGGGAAGAGGTCTTCGCCATCGACCGCCGGAATAAGGTCGGGCATCTCCAGGCGAACACTGTTTACCTGGATTTGAGTGACGATATCTTGCAGTTTGGAGAAATCTCCGGTGTAGATATTGCGGAGGTTGCGAGCCGCGGTGCGGCGCGATACCGGGCTGACGACGGTAAGTGCCAGCTTGCCGTCACGCGGATCCGCGTGCGAGCACATTCGGATCCCGCCTCCGTAACTGCTGGTATTGCCAACCGCGCACAGGGTAGCTTCTAGGGTGAAGGGTTCGCCGCCGTCGATGCTCAAGGTGAGTGGGGCGGTGCGCATGGCTGCTACTTCGGCAAGAACCGCGAGGAAATAGGCGGCCGAACCTCCTGGCCACCGGATCTGCTTCGCCCGCGCGTTAATGCGGGTATCGATACCCGCGGCGAGGATTGAGGCGAAATAGCGGCGCTCGGGTTGGGAAACACCGTTTACTTCGCGGGTGGCTAGGCCAAGGTCTGTCATCACGGTATACCCGGATGCGATGACCCGGGCCGCTGCGCGCACATCGAGGGGAATACCCAGGCCGCGCGCAATATCGTTCCCGGTTCCTCCCGCGACTAAGCCGAGCGGCTTGCCGGTACCGGCCTGCTCCTGCACGATGAGATTCGCCAGTCCGTCCCCACCGCAGGTCACCAGGGCATCAATGTCTGGATCGGCCAGTGCTGCCCTGGCGTTCTTACGAGTTTCCGCGACGGTGGTGGCGTAGTTTCCTACCACATCAACGCCATGTTTGAGCAGCTCGGCTGTGATATGGGCAGCTAGAGAAGTGGCGCGGCCCTTTCCCGCGGTCGGGTTGGTGAGAAGAACGACGCGGCGGATCTGGCGCCGCCCCTCCGGATAGCCGTTGTGCTGGTGCTGTTGCGCCGCAGAATCTGACATAGTGGCAAGCCCTCTTTCCCTCGGTGGTGGTGGCGCGCTCCGAGCCTCATAATTCCCTGCCGGGGCCGCGCCCGAAAACACCGCTCACAGGTGAGCACTGTTCCCTCATCGTAACCGAGCTACGGAACGGGCGCGCTCGGTGTCCGCTAGGCTGGCGGTATGGCAATGACGTATCGCTCGGTAGGGAAGTCGGGCCTGATGGTGTCCGCCGTCGGCATCGGTGGTAATAATTTTGGCCGCGCCCATACGCAAACCGAAACACAAGAAGGCACGGATGCGGTTGTGCGCGCGGCGCTCGAAGAAGGAATCACCACCTTTGATCTTGCCGACGTGTACGGCAAAGAGCCGGGGCTTTCGGAAACCATGTTCGGAAAGGCGCTGCGGGAAGTGGGGGAGCGGGCCCGCGACGTCGTCGTTATAACAAAATTTGGTATGGATATGCAGGGGCGTAACGGCGCTGATTACGGGGCGCGCGGTTCACGGCGCTACGTGACGCGGGCCTTGGAGGCATCCTTGCGGCGGCTCGGCGTGGAGGCGATTGACCTGTATTTTTATCACACGCCGGATGGGGTGACGCCGCCCGAGGAGACGCTCGGGGCGCTTTCGGACGCGGTGCGGGCGGGTAAAATTCGGTATTACGCGACGTCGAACCATGCCGGGTGGCAGCTTGCTGACGCTTCGCATTTGGCGGCTGTTCGGGGGTTTGTGGGCCCGATTGCTACCGAGTCGCATTACAACTTGATTGACCGACGCGCGGAACTCGAGGTGGTGCCGGCGGCGCAGCGCTTTGGCCTGGGGATCTTCCCGTACTTCCCGTTGGCGAACGGATTGCTGACGGGCAAGTATCGGCGGGGTGAGGCGCCGCAGGGTTCGCGGATTGCGCACTCTAAGGCGGCGTTGCTCGAATCCACGGACTGGGATCAGATCGAGGATTTTGTTGCGTTTGCGCAGGCGCGCGGCTTGACGCCGGTGCAGGTGGCGATGTCGTGGTTGGCCTCGCGGCCGTGCGTGGCATCCGTTATTGCCGGTGCGACGACGCCGCAGCAAGTCCGCCAGAATGCAGCCTCCCTGGTGTGGGAGCCGAGCAGCGCGGACTTAACTGAGCTCGACGCAATCTTCCCGCCGCCGGAGAAAGTGGCGTTGTTCTAGGGCTTGTGGGGGTGGCCGTCGGGCTTGGAAGATTGACAGAAGTTCTCATGTGTGTTGGTTTTCCAGGTTCGCCTCCATCGACTAGGCTCGTAGCGAGCGGTTTTCCACGCTAAGGCGTGGGTAGGTCAAGGTTTGATGCATTGCCTAGGTGGGCCGTTTTCCCCGTGTAAGCGGGGGTAACAGTGTTTGCTGGCCTATAATTCTTTCCCTTGCGTCGAAATATGCAGACGCGAGAAAAGATATTATATGGACATGTTTGATGCTTTTACACCTGATAATCATCTGGTAGTCTTGTTGTATCTCAAAGGAGAGAAAGCATGGAAAAGTGAAGTGATCCAGGTTTCTTCCTTTTGAGTAGATAAGGACATCTGGATTATGTCGAAGAAATTTGATCAGGAAACTAAGAACCGTGTTATCCGCCTTGTTGAGAAGCGGATCCTCGCCGAGGGGATATCTTTACAAGATGCGTGCAGGGTCGTAGCGTCCAAACATGACGTTTCCTGGCATACGGCCCGCCGATGGGTTCAGCAAGCCCGTAAGAACGGGCCGGTTAGGCGGGCGGAAGAAGACGTGCTCGCAGAGAACATGCGGTTGCGCCGGGAGAACCAGGAACTCCGCGACGTTAATGAACTCCTGAAAGCCGCGTCGGCCTTTTTTGCGTGTCAAGCAGGCCACCCACATCAGACATTGTGAGTGACGGCCAGGAAGATCCTCACGCTAGAAGTCTCCGGTGAGTTGGGGACCACATTCACTGTTGAATTTCCGTCACATTGCTGGGACTTGAACATTCGGGGTTTCCCACGCAAGACTCGGATCATGAGTAACCGTGATAAGCGCGAAAAACAACGTTTGCATCGAAGCGCAGACACGGCCGAAGCTAAAATGAAACGTTTAGAACAGCGGCGCGAAAAAGGACTCGCAGCTAAAGATGCCGAGATCGTGAGGCTGGAAAAGGCAGGTGAGGTGTTAGCGAGAGCTGTTGTCTCTGCTTATCTCTTCTCCGAAAAACACGGAAATGGTTAGTCGGGTCGGTCAGTGTCATGGTGATATTGCGATGCATGGTGGTGACAATCGCGGAGCTCTTCCATCGGTGACTCGCCAAATGCTGGTGTGGCCATAGGATTGCCCCCGCTCGCGCGGGGAAGAGATAGTCTGCTCCGGCTTGGCCTCAACAACCTTGGAATTACCCCCGCTCGCGCGGGGAAGAGCAGAGACCACCATTTGCCCCATCGACCCTTCAGGAATTACCCCCGCTCGCGCGGGGAAGAGCGCCGACCGAACTGCCCGCCACTGTGGACACGGGAATTACCCCCGCTCGCGCGGGGAAGAGAATACCCGGGGCAAGCACCTCCACATTTTCAGGGAATTACCCCCGCTCGCGCGGGGAAGAGAATACCCGGGGCAAGCACCTCCACATTTTCAGGGAATTACCCCCGCTCGCGCGGGGAAGAGTCAACAGCGCAGCGTTCAATATTGCGCAGCTTGGAATTACCCCTGCTCGCGCGGGGAAGAGACCAGATCCAGGCCCTTCTTTTGCGAAAGCGGGGAATTACCCCCGCTCGCGCGGGGAAGAGGAACTTGGTGTCAGGGGAGGGTATCCATGCGTGGAATTACCCCCGCTCGCGCGGGGAAGAGACGCCATGACGACGGAACGCAGGCGACACCGCGGAATTACCCCCGCTCGCGCGGGGAAGAGTCCTACCCTCGGCCCTGTCGTAGGTAAGGTTAGGAATTACCCCCGCTCGCGCGGGGAAGAGAATACGCCACCACACAACTAGCCGCCCCGGTAGGAATTACCCCCGCTCGCGCGGGGAAGAGGGCGCTCCTCCTCCCCTCTGGGGAGTGAAGAGGGAATTACCCCCGCTCGCGCGGGGAAGAGCTTTTATTGAAAATAATAAAAGCAGCGATGCTGGAATTACCCCCGCTCGCGCGGGGAAGAGAGCCATTTCTGATTATGGCCATTTTCGGCGAGGGAATTACCCCCGCTCGCGCGGGGAAGAGCCTCAAACTCCACCGCGAGATCATCCGGGGCGGGAATTACCCCCGCTCGCGCGGGGAAGAGAAGAGCAGCACCGGCGGGCTAATGCCCGGCTTAGAATTACCCCCGCTCGCGCGGGGAAGAGAAGAGCAGCACCGGCGGGCTAATGCCCGGCTTAGAATTACCCCCGCTCGCGCGGGGAAGAGTTCAGCCCCCGCGGGAACATACGCGCTCAAGTGGAATTACCCCCGCTCGCGCGGGGAAGAGTCTTTGAGCCCAGCGGCTTGGGCTTCTGCTTGGGAATTACCCCCGCTCGCGCGGGGAAGAGTATTGCGCGGAAGATCATGAAACCATTTTCGAGGAATTACCCCCGCTCGCGCGGGGAAGAGCCGCTCCGGGGTGCGGGTATATTGAATTTCACGGAATTACCCCCGCTCGCGCGGGGAAGAGCTGCGCATTCCGCTCCGGCTCCGACCGCCCTCGGAATTACCCCCGCTCGCGCGGGGAAGAGCGGCAAGGGTTGCCGAATCGGTGCGCAGCGTGGGAATTACCCCCGCTCGCGCGGGGAAGAGTGACGGTCGCGCTCCAATGCGCGCGGGTCGATGGAATTACCCCCGCTCGCGCGGGGAAGAGATCAGCAACGCGGGGGCGATTAGTAGGGCTGTGGAATTACCCCCGCTCGCGCGGGGAAGAGGACGGGACCCTTTCCCTTTCCCTGGAAGCAAAGGAATTACCCCCGCTCGCGCGGGGAAGAGGGGCTTTCAGGGCTTCTTTATATTCCTTGAGGGGAATTACCCCCGCTCGCGCGGGGAAGAGTAGGCTAGGCGCTGCGCATGAAACATGAGCGCGGAATTACCCCCGCTCGCGCGGGGAAGAGTACCCGTGATCTAGCAGCAGCGATTAGCGCATAGAATTACCCCCGCTCGCGCGGGGAAGAGGGCAGGCCGTGGCATATTCCTTGAAGCTAAGCGGAATTACCCCCGCTCGCGCGGGGAAGAGTGTGGGGGTCATGGACGGCTGAACGGCATAATGGAATTACCCCCGCTCGCGCGGGGAAGAGAGCACCCGAAAATCAGGAACACCCTCGAACTTGGAATTACCCCCGCTCGCGCGGGGAAGAGTCGGTCCGGTTTGCTACGGCGCAGGTGGCGCGGGGAATTACCCCCGCTCGCGCGGGGAAGAGGGGACTACTACTACAGCGACGTGTACCCCAGCGGAATTACCCCCGCTCGCGCGGGGAAGAGCATAGCTGGCTGCTTGCTGGATTTGCCACTGTGGAATTACCCCCGCTCGCGCGGGGAAGAGTCCCGCGTATCACGAGCTTTTGGATTCAAACCGGAATTACCCCCGCTCGCGCGGGGAAGAGACCCACACCCAAAATCTCTGCGAGCTCTGAGCGGAATTACCCCCGCTCGCGCGGGGAAGAGTATCCCGCAATGAATACGATGAGCTGGCTACCGGAATTACCCCCGCTCGCGCGGGGAAGAGAATGCCTGGAAGATGATGAAGAGATGACGGCAGGAATTACCCCCGCTCGCGCGGGGAAGAGCGGCTTTCATGCTCGGTAGCTTGGGTTTCGGGGGAATTACCCCCGCTCGCGCGGGGAAGAGGGTCAAGGCTGTTTATAATCCGGGCTTCGAGGGGAATTACCCCCGCTCGCGCGGGGAAGAGATTGCCTGACCTGGTTGTTTATCGGCGGCGGACCCGGAAATCGCAATGGAACAGAGTTCCAGATTTGCGGCTCGCCGGGAGATACGCCGATTCGCCGAGCGTAACAACCACGTTAGTTCCCACCTCTTAAATTTAGCTTATTCCGGCATGCCTATCTTCATCGGACACAGGCTCGTGCCCCCGATTATCCCGTTTGGCTATAGTGACCGTGCGCTTGCGAACCCGGCTCCTCCGTTCGCGATGAATCGGCGCATTGCTAACCGAATCAGGAGAGCTGAGCGAAGCACCTGGCAGATCGACATCATCCGGTTCCACACCAACTGCGTCCTCCGCACCCGTCCCGATAACCAGCATGCCATCCAGATCAAGGACAGGACGACTGCCACTTCCCGTGCTGCGTAGCGCGAAGCCTTGCTCACGGGCGGCGTCGTTATAAATAAGAGTGAGACTGCCGGAACCAGCGGCGGATACCGCGCGTTCCCACAAATTGTCCCGCACCCGCGCGGAAACAACGCCCACGTACAATCCGGTGGTGACCTCGGAAAGAAACCTGCTCAAGTATCCGCGCAGGTGATCTGGGATGGCGACCGCATTAACAACAACGAACAACACAGCCTCCTTATCCGTATTGGATGTGGCCGGAAACTTCAACGTTATTACCGGAGATGAGTCGGTCGTCGTCGCGCGCGGGGAGGAAAGGCTGGAGGATGTCCATGATGGTGGCGAGCATATCGGGAAGAATGCGGTGGTCTACGATAGCTCTCCGCACCGCTTTGCGGACAGCCGTCATGGGGTCTTCTTCACGCGCGGCCGCGAACACCAGAGGAATCGTCACGCTCGGTTTGAACAGATCCGCGAGGTCAAAAAGTAAGGAGCGCGCGTCGCCGCGGTGAATAATCCCCAGTGCCGGGTTGATCCCCAGTGCCGCGCACACGGAAGCTGCGCACCCGTAGAGTATTGAATTCGCCAAGTTCAGGCCGGCATTGACCGGGTCGTCCGAGGAAGTATCACGCGTGAAACTCCCGGTTCCATATTTTGCTGCCATCGTGCGGTAGGTATTGCGCATGAGCTGCCCCTCCAGCCCGCGCATGGTGGCAATAGAACTACCAGGCGCATTCTCCACCCCCAGCTGCTTTTTGTAGAGCACCAGCGCGGCTTCGCGCTGCCGGGCTTCATTACTCACCAGCCGGGCTTGTGCAATGGCCCATCGTGCGCTCGAGGTGAGCGGCGTGGCGTGGGTATACAGGGGCACGCCTCCTCCGCCGGTGATAAGAACGGTGGTTCCGGCGCGGGCACAGGAGGTCAGCGCTGCGCTAGAAATTGAGGTTCCGGGGCCCAAGGTAAGCACTGCTAACCCGGCTACGGGGAGTTGGATCGCCCGGGCACGGGTGCCTTCCAAGGATCCATTCTTTCCTTCCCGGCCGGCATCGTAGGCCACTACGCCCGTGCGCGATTGGCGGATTTGCACGTATTCGAGGTAGAGGAAGGAGATCCGGTCCTCAAGGCGCACCTGCTCGCTCGCCTTGATAGTGCGGAAGGCCAGAGCCTCATCTGAGTAAGCCATGTTTACTCCTTCCCGGTGGCGGGCTGTGCCGGTGCGCCCGAGCAGTGGGGATCCGGAATGCTACCCGGCACAACGAGCCCGATGAGCGGGTCGTAATGAGCTGCGCCGTCGTTTAAAACGTGGTACCGGCAGAGTAGCGACGGCGCATTTTCAAGCGATGTCGCATCCGTAAACAGTGTTTTCGCACGACCCGTAACCGTGACCGGAACGGACGCACGCAAAGCGCGGCGTATGCCTTCACGGTCACTGCCGCGCAGCTTCCCCAAATCTTCAGGGTCCCCGGTCCACGCGCCGGGGATAATATCCGGATCGCCGCATACAATCAGGCGGGTGGTTTCAACTTCAATGAGCCTGGTTGAGCGCTCGTCCCCGAGGTTTTTATCACGCTGCGTCATGGCGGTGAAAGATTGCACCTGGGAGCTTTTGCTCAGGCAATATTTCATATCGTACGTAGCGTTCCGGGCGCGGATTGCCGCCAGTGATTTCTTCGCGAATTCATTGAGTTCATCGGGTTTATCTTCCTCGATATCCGCCAGCAGCAGGGTGCCAGTATCTACAAATTCCTGGCAATCCTCCGGGATTCGGATGTTGTTGTGTTCTTTGAGCCATTTCTCCACGCGTGCAAGTTCGCTGGCTAGGTACGGTAGCTGTTCCCCTTCGGTGCCATTAATAGCGACGACGGACACTCGCGGCCCGCTCAGTCCCGGCACTCGGGTGGCGCGGTTCGGATCTGCGGAACGCCACAGGCGCCCGGCACGCTGAATGAGGGACGCCGCCGGGCATAGCTCGGTGCGAAGCAGGTCGAGGTCAATATCTAGGGAGGCTTCGATTGCTTGGGTTCCGATAACCGTGAGCGCCGCGCCCGTGCTACCCGATCCGATTTCGTGTTCGAGGAGTTCAGCGTTACGACGGCGATGCTCAGCTGTCATGCGGGAATGGAGGATAACAACGTTGCCCTCGGCGGCGAGGGCTCGGGTGAGTTCCTGGGCACGCGCAACTGTATTGCACATGACTCCGATGCGGGCCTGGGGGTAACGCCGCCGCTGGTCACGCACCCAATCGCGGTGCGAACTAACGAGCTTGCAATACTTTTCGGTACTGCGGTCAATAGTGAGGGTACGGGGCGGGCCGTCGGGGCGAATACTCCGCAGCTGGGTTCCGGTGGTATCCAGGTTTTCCAGGAGGGGGAAGTGCGCTTCGCCTTGCGGGGGTTGGCCCGTATACGCCTCGAGGTAGGTGGCGCGTTGAGCGGAGGCGAGGGTGGCGGAAAGGAAGGTGACCCGGGTGTTCGTGGCGCGCAGCCAGAGCAGAAGGTTGCTGAGGAGACCGCTCTGGTACTGATCGAGGGTATGGACTTCGTCCACAACAACGTGGGCATTGGCCAGGGCGAGGAGCCGCAGGTGTGTCCATTTTGCTGGTAGGGCACCCAGGAGTGCCTGGTCCACTGTGCCGACGCAGACGGGTGCCAGAAGGCGGGAGCTTCCGGAGCGAACGAAGTCGGTGGGGAAAAGGCCGGCTGTGCTAGCGCCGTGCTCCGCGGAGGTGATGCTGGCTCTGCCCGGGGCTTCGCTGCGGTCATTCCCCACGGTGACCGGTTGATTATAAAAATCTTCGGTGGAGGCGAGGGAATGCGCGAGGGAAGCAACATTGGGCGTTCCCGCGTAATAACGCTGGATACGCCGCATAAGTGCATTCGAGGTAGCTTGGGTGGGAAGTAGGAAAATGAGACGTTCGTTCGCGGTGGCGTGCCGGAGTAGAGCCGCTTCGGTTTTGCCGACGCCGGTGGGGGCCATGACATTCCAGAGTCCGCAGCCTACCCGGGTGGCTTCTTCCTGGAGCGGGCGCGGGGTGTGCTTTCCGAGGATTGCCCGCTGGCTTTGCTCTGCGGATTCCCATCCGTGGTACACCCCAACGGTTTCTTCGATGCGAGCACGGGCGCGGGCGCGGCATGCGGTGATCCACCCGGCTGGGTCGTCAAGGGTGAGTTTCCCGGCCGCGAGGAATTCCTGCTGGGCGGCCACCCATTCGGTTCCCGAGGCAATGCGGTCGGCGAGCACGGTGAGGCCGGAGAGTAAGATTGTTGCGGTGGGCGAGAGTTCAGCCGGGAGTTCAGCCTGGGTTATGCCAATGCTTTCTTCCAAGCAGGAGATAAGATCATCGGCGAGGGCAAGCCAGCCGGTTTCTTCCATGTCTTCGAAAAGGTAGTTGGTCTCTTCACTGTTCCAGGACGGGGTCTCGAAATGGCCATGATGGCCGAGCGCCGGGATGTATTTCCACGACGGTACTGCATATGCATCGGGAATGATCGCCTTCCGATGCAGTAGCAGCGCTGACATTTTCTGATGGTGACGGATATCGGGAGCGTAATCCTCACAGAAGTTTCGAGACCACTCGGAAATGTCACCAAGTTGGGGTTCGTTAGTACAGAGCGCGGTCCGAATCTCATCCCACTGCGGCCCCTTCTGGGTTTGCTGGTATTGGAATACCGGACAGGCTTTTCCTAGGTCATGAGAGCCGGCCACCCATTCCACCACTTCCCGTTTTCCCGCAGGCCCGAGAACTGTGCGTAGACCGGGCCTCAGCCAAGTTTCGTAGAGGACTCCGGCAGTAGTTGCGGTATCCAGCAAGTGGGCGAGAAGGGGGTAGGACGTTTCCGTACCGCGCTGCTTTGCCCATACGTTGGGGTGCGTGCGCATCACGATAGTGCCTGGACGGAGAGGAGTCCGCAACCGTAGCTTTTTGCACGTCCAACCCCGTTGGTTTGGGCGGTGAGTAGTGCTTCGCTATCTCCCACGGTTGCAACTCCGTTGATCGTATCGATCTGGACGGCGCGTTTGTTTTTTCCCGAACCGGTGGTGAGAATTTCGCGCCGCGCGTCAATGATCTCTGTATTCGTGAGGGCGGGGGCTAGTTTTGCGCTCAGCCATTCAGAGAGGCTTGGGACCCCAAGTTGAGATTCCTCACCGTCAAGCGGAATTGACCGAGTTCCCCCGGTGCCAATGCGTTGAATCGCATTGATTGCGATGCGGAACGAAACTGGAGTTCCAGCCGGGAGTTCCTTGAGTTCAACTTCTTTCATCGCGGCCTCGTGGGGGAGGTTGAGTTGCGGAACCGGTTCGCGGGATTGGATAAGGAAGAATGGGGCATCTCCGGGAACGTGATCCAAGCGGAAAAGAATCCCCATCTCCGCTCGGGGGTGTTCCGCGCCGGTCTGTGGGAAGAGTGCCATGATCGCGCGGTGGCGTACTTGCGGATCCTTCAGTGTCCATCCGCGTTCTGGCTTGTGCAGGGCCACGCGTGAGAGGAGTGTGTGCACCGGTACTTTTGTTAGGAAGATCGGTTGAGGTTCCGATGTGTGTTGATCTGCCATATTCGTCTCCGTCGACTAGGCTCTTAGCGAGCGGTTTCCACGGCTAGCGTGGGTATTTCAGGGTCTAATGGATTGCCTAGATAGGCCGCTTTCCCCGCGTGAGCGGGGTTAACAGCGTTTTCGAGGCTGGGTTTCTCCCTTATCTTGAGTTTCATATTAGCGGGGAGAAACGCAATTGTAAAGACGGGTCAAATGGATTGACAAAGCATTCTTCTCTTGTTAGTCTCGTTTCATCTCAAAGGAGAGGAAGCATGGAAAAAATCAATGCTTTGACGGACATTCCGTTACTGGTTACGCTACGCGGACGATTATCGGTTCGCGATGCGCTTCTTGATGCTCATATTCTAAAAGGGTCCTCCGACAAAGAAATGGGCCGCGAACCGGTGGTCCTGGATAAATCCGTCCCGGGCTATGTGTATGGTGCAGAGTTGCGA
This sequence comes from Actinotignum schaalii, assembly GCF_028864145.1. Lineage (GTDB taxonomy): Bacteria > Actinomycetota > Actinomycetes > Actinomycetales > Actinomycetaceae > Actinotignum > Actinotignum schaalii_B. The sequence goes on from NZ_JARBHJ010000006.1 coordinate 32,190, forward strand.
CTGTTAGCGGCGGTCGTTGCCGTGGTTTTAAGGCAGTCTAATCATGCTCACTGGGATCCATTCCGGATCGACTGGGAACGCATTCTCTCGGAGGGTCTTGAACCCGAGGCGATTGACAAAGCTATTGAAATACTCGCACCGGGGTCCTTGTTATTCGATGACCGGCAGCCGTTTATGCAACGGCCCGCTGAGCCGATGCGTAATGCGAAAGATAATGAGCGCAAACTCGGAAAAGGGGAGCTGCGGCTCAAGAAGCTGTTACCTTCCATGATCTCCGACCAAGGTGAAGAATTCTGGAGTCTGCTAACACAGCGCGATACTCTTTCCCTGGAGGATGCGGCGCTTTATCTTCTCGCCTATCACTGCTATTCGCCGGCTGGAAATAACTCTTACGCTGGCCAAAAAGCTGAAATGGGAAGTCCTGGTTTCCATTTTGTCGGCGTAGGTATGACGGCTACCGAACTGATCTGGGAAGGCTCGTCGCTTCTTCATACGCTTTTAGCGATGATCCCACGCTCATGGGTAGAAGGCGACGGTTTACCAGCATGGGCAGATCGAACCGGATCTCGGGGTGGGACTGATCATCCACTATGGCGGGCTACCTGGTCATCCAATAGTGCTGCCTGCTACTGGGAGGATAACGAGCTCGCCGGTGTGCGCATCGGTGGCGTTCCACCGGCGTGGGTTCCCCCAGAAGCGGGAGCAACGAAAGAGAGCCGAAAAGCTTACTGGGTTGAGCGCGATCAGAGCGATCCTTTCTACCTGTATTTGCCTAATAAGTCCGGCGAGTTAAAGGCTCAGCGAATGGACGTAGGGAGGGATGCGACGGATCTTGCGGTGGAATGGGCCGCACGCGGCAGACTGGCACAAGTGGCCGAAGCGCATGATCGCATTGTTTCCTCTTCTGACTGTCGGTTGATATTCATCCGCCATTACATCGAAGGAACTGCCTCTTCTCCAGTTATCCGTTCCTCGCGGGTTGATGTGGCAGATCCGCAGCTATGGGCTTTCGGGCTATCTGATCGAGCACAGGGTCAAGTCCGGCGCCATGCAGAGTTCATCCAGGCTCTGCATTACTGTGTGATCCAACCTTTCCGACGCGCACGCGGGGCGGCCTCTGTTGCCTCTAATGGAATGCCCACCGTTCTTGACTCGCTTGAAAACTATCGGGATTCGGCATCGGATATTTTCTGGCGCGCGATCACCCGCTCTTATGAAGATTTTCTTTCTCAAGTGACAACCGCTGAGCGGCATCCTGAAGAAATCCGTGCGGCTCGCGGCGGGGCTGCTCAGGTTGCGCTCGGAGCTTTCAATGAAGCTATTGCACCCTATCGGGGGCAAGATCCGGCGCTCTTCGCGGCAGTTTATTCGAATGTTGCTCGTCATATTCGGGCTGTCACAAAACAATTTGATGTTCCCACGGCTTATGAGGAGAAATAACAATGACACAGATAGATACCCCGCAACGGGAGCCTTGGAAGGCGTTGTTGTACGAAATCTTGCAACGGCGTAAAGATCCTGACTATCGCGCTGCGCGTGCCGCAATTCGGCAGGGTGCAACGCCGTTCACTCAAGTGCGTGCTTATCCCTATGTGCTACCAGCAGTGCCCGAAGATGCACGCCCCGAGCAGCGTAATGCCTTGCTGCGAGTGGCAGCCTTGGCTGCGGAATATGATCGCGTGCCTCATTCCCACGAAGGTAAGCGTCGCAACAGTTTGGGGCGGTGGGCATATCGCGTGGCAACCGCTGAGAACAAAAACGGACGCGCACAATCAGTTTCACCAGATAATCCAGGAATGATTGCCGCGCGCCTAGCGTACCTACACACCCAAGATATGGAAGAAGCAGCTCGATCCATCAAACGAATTTTTGATGTGGCATCAACGATTCCGGGTCTGGTTCCTCCTGTCAATTATTTCGATATTGCCGATACGTTGATGCGCTGGGGGAACGGCCTGTCACCTCAATCTCAGCACATTCGAATGCGAGTAATAGAGGAATTCTATTCCGCACCTCAACTTGCGGTTTCGGATCAACCTGAAACCGTTCCTGCCAAAGCTTCTGAAAACTAAAACCATAACCGAGAGGACTAATCATGTACCGTCACCTAACCCTGCATTTCCTTACTCCGATCAGCTACTCGAATCTCAACCGTGACGATTCAGGAACCCCGAAGCGACTCATGGAAGGTGGCGTTCTCCGCGCCATGCATTCCTCGCAGGCCATCAAGCGTGGCGCACGCGTCGCCTACGAAACTGCCAGCCTTGACGTTTCGGTGCGCTCTGGCAAGCTCGAAGAGGTTATTCGCGACGCCGCACTCAAGCTTTCCCCTGATCTGGACCCGAAGAAAACCCTGACAAAGGCTCGCGCTCTCGTCGGTCAATTCACGAAGAAGCAGGCGAAAGCCGATGCTGATGATGGTGCGGGAGTTGCTGAAGCGGATCGTTCGATCTGGTTGAGTGGGGAAGAGATCCAGGTTGCGGCGCAGGTCGTGGCCGGCGAAGTCGATCCTGATACGGAGTTCGTGCTTAACGGATGCACCGGTTCCCTCGCCATTGCCGCTTTTGGGCGTATGTTTGCGGCGAAACCTGAGAAGGGTACAGAAGCCGCGCTGAGCGTATCGCCTGCGGTGACCACCCACGCTGCCACCATTGGCACTGACTATTTCTCGACTGTTGACGATATCCGTGAGCAGAATAAGTTCACCGGGGAAGAATCCCGCAGCGGGGCTACCTACCTAGGGATCAGCCAATTTACCAGCGGTATTTTCTACCGCACGGTGACGATTGATAGGGAACAACTCCAGGCGAGTTGGACCGCTTTTGGTAAACCAGAGGCGGAGGAAAACCTACGTCAGATGATCACCGCTCTTATTTACGGCCAGCCGCGCGGTAAGGAACATTCCACGGCTCCCTACACGCAGCCGGTCGTTGCCCTTGCCGAAGAACAGCGCTACCGCTGCGCCTACAGCTTTGAAACTCCGGTGCAACCAGATAGTTCCCGTGGCGGTTTCCTCGAACCCTCCGTGCGAGCCCTAGGAGAGCAATTCCACGCTGCCCGGCGCTTCGATCCCGATAATTTCGGGGACGCATTGGCTCTTACAGGAACGTTCCCCCAGCTGGAAGAGCTGTTTGGGGTGGAACCCACCTCAAAGAACGGCCTGGTTGACACGGTCGTGGCGTGGATCTTGGGTGGCCAGAATGAGTAATCCAACATTCCTGCGGCTAGCGGGCCCCGTGCAATCCTGGGCGGGACCGCGGGTGACGGGGAACGTGGTTAACTCGGAGCTCCGGCCTACGCGGTCCGGTCTCCTTGGTCTCCTCGCGGGTGCCTTGGGCGCTCCGCGCGAACAATGGCCAGAGTGGTTGGAGGGCGCTGATTTTACAGTACGGGTTGATCGCCCCGGTCGCCTCATCAATGAATTCCAGACCATTAATCCCCGCGCTACCAAAAGCGGTCTCCGCAATGACGAACGTGAGTTCCGAACGCGCCAGTTGTGGATCCGGAAACAAAGCGACTCGGATAAGAATCTCGCTTTCACCCCGGATCAGCAAAACTCTAACGCGATCATCCGCCGCACCTACCTGGCCGGGGCTGAGTTCCTTGTGAGGGTAACGTGCCCGAATCACCAGGAAGAGGTCGACGCCGCGCTGCGCAGCCCTGCCTTCGTCACCTACCTGGGGAAGAAAGCCTTTGCGCCGTCGTTCCCCTTCTATCTGGGACGCGGCGAGGCCGACACGTTCAACCAGATCCCGGTATTCGACCCAGCCTTCAAGAAACCGAAAAAACAGGTCTGGACGTATTCGCGCGCCCCGTACACCGCAGACAGCGGGCCCGGAGCTCTCCCAGGAACGTCGAGCATGGTGGACGTGGTGAGCAATCGAGGCGAGTGGATGAACCGAGTGGCCGCGCTACTCGATCGCTAACGCCCGCTCATGGCCGACGCCCCGGAAAGCTCACCCATGAGTGGTCTTTCCGGGGCGTTCTGCGCGAATCTGTGCACCAGGCCGTAGCACCTAACAGCGGCCTAAAAGCTCAGCGTTTACTTCGCAGCCTTCTCAATAAGCGGCGTCAGCTTGTCCAAGGCCCACAGCTGCGCGGCCGGGGTACCCAGGGAGAACGCATTGGACAGGTCGCCATCCACCACGAAAGCGTGGCCGGCCGCAACCGCCGGGACCTTCTGCCAGGTGGCATCTTCGGTGATCTGCGCGGTATCAATGAAAATCGGGAATGCCGCAATGAGATCGGCATCAATCGCATCGAGCTGCTCGGCGGAGAGCTGCACAGCAAAACCGCCATCGGCCGGAGCCAGCTCCTGAACCTTCGGGTTCTGCACGAAGCCCAGCTTCGTCATGAACTCCAGGCGCGTATCGCCCTTCAGGTAGGCACCCCAGCCCTCGGAGGTCTTCGTCGCCACGGTCACGGACTTGCCCTTCCAATCGGGGTGCGCGGCCGTAACCTCAGCGAACTTCTTTTCCACCGCATCCAGCTGCGCCGCGGCCGCCTTCGGCTTACCCAGCGCCGCACCAATCATGGTGACCTGGTCCTTCGTGGAGGTCAGCCAATTATCCGCGCCCTCCGGCAGCGAGACCGTCGGCGCAATCTGGGAAAGCTTATCGTGGCGTTCCTTATCGCCCGAAGTCTTGACGTCAAGAATAAGATCCGGCTTGAGCGCCGCGATCTTCTCGTACGACAGCTCCATTGTGCCCAGGATTTCCGGGGCCTTCTCATACGATTCGCTCACCCACGGGCCCACGCCATTGCCGCCGAAAGCCAGCCAGTCAGCCGCGCCCACCGGCTGCACGCCCAGCGAGAGCGCCACTTCGGCATCGCCCCAGCCCAGAGCGACCACGCGCTGCGGGGCTTCCTTGACAGTAACGGGCCCGAACTTCGTGTCAATTGTCGCGGGGAATAACGCCTCGGTCGCGGCATTCCCGTCCGTAGCGGAGCTTGCCGCCGCGGAGGAGGAGGCAGGGGACGCCGAGGAATTGGCAGAATCATTACTCTTCTGAGAACCGCATCCGGCAAAAGCCAGGCAAGCCACCAGAACGGTGCCCGCCCACGCGGTCAGGGACTTCTTCATAACTTCCTTTCGTGGATGCCGCACTCGCGGCCGGACGCACCTGCGGCTGCGGTGGTCGTGTGGTTGTCACTGAAACCACAGATGCCCTATTAGGATACGCTGGCGTTGTTTAATTGGGGTAGCCTGTTCTCGTTATGAACAGCACCGTCCACCACCGTTTTTCGGCACGACGCCGCGCCTGCCCTGCTCCCGGCCGCACCACCGCGCGCCGGCGGGCCGCGGCCCTCACCACTGGGATCATCGCTGTCGCGGTGCTGGCGCTCCTCTCCATTTGCATAGGCGCCCGCCCCATCTCCCCGGGAACACTGTTTACTATCATCTCCGGGGCAGAACGCGATTCCATGGACGCGCAAGCAGTGCTTACCTTGCGTCCGCCTCGTACGGTCGCCGCCCTTGCCATCGGTGCAGCTCTCGGGGTTGCCGGCGCGCTCATCCAGGCGATTTCCCGCAATCCTCTGGCCGAACCTGGGATCCTCGGGGTTTCGGCCGGTGCCGGTTTCGCGGTGACTCTCGCTATCGCGGTGGCGGGTATTAGCCGGCCGAGTATCTACATGTGGTGGGCGGTTGCCGGTGCACTCTTGGCCACCGCGGCGGTCCTCCTCATCGGCTCGCACCGCAGCGGTCGCGCGGATCCGGTTCGCCTGATCCTGGCCGGGGTGGCGCTTTCTGCCGTGCTCAACGGCATCGTGGGTGTGCTACGCCTGACTGATCCGCGTACTTTCAACGAAATCCTCGTCTGGACGGCCGGCACGCTGGAAAACCGCCCCTGGGAGGTTATCCTGCCGGTTCTTCCGCTTCTGTTCTTCGGCCTCATGGCCGCTGCCGTGCTCACCCCAGCGCTCAATATCATTGCTCTCGGTGACGACGCCGCTCGCGCACTCGGTGCTCATGTCACGGTGATCCGCCTGGCCGGTATTGCGGCGATGACGCTCCTCACCGGGGGTGCGGTTGCTATCGCCGGCCCTATTTCCTTCATAGGTCTCATGGCCCCGCACGCTATCCGCTCCTTTGCCGGGGCGGATCAACGTTGGATTGTGGGACTGTCCGCGCTCTGGGCCCCGGTCCTCCTCCTCGCCGCGGACATCCTCGCCCGCATTATTCTCCCGACCGGGGAACTTCCCGTGTCGGTCATGTGCGCCTTCCTGGGTGCCCCGGTCCTCATCTACCTCGTGCGCCGGCGAAAGGCTTTCACGCTATGAGTTTTTCGCACCAACCTGCCGCTTTAAAGTCCCCTCTGCGCCACGTCGCACTACGACGCCGCCGCCGTTCCCGCCTGGTTGCGGCCGCGGTGAGCTTCGCTTTGGCCTTCGGGTGCGTGGGGGCTCTCCTCCTCGGGGATCTGCCCCTGAGCCTGGGCGAGGTGGCGGCCTGCTTCGCCCCGGATTCGATACGCGCGGTTGCCGCGGGTGACGGTGACTTCGCGGCCCACGTGGTTCTAACCTGGCGCCTGCCACGGATCCTCGCCGCGGTGGCCTTCGGGGCAGCGCTCGGGCTTTCGGGTGCGCTCTTCCAAATTCTCACCCGAAACCCGCTCGGCTCGCCGGATATTATCGGATTCAATGCCGGTGCCTATACCGGCGTTATTCTCACCCGGACTTTCCTGGTGGGTGGAGCTGTTGCGGTGAGTATGGGGGCGCTGGCAGGTGGCGTCGTCGTCGGAATAATGATTTACGCGCTGGCCTACCGCAACGGCGTGTCCGGGTTCCGTCTCATTATTGTGGGAATCGGTATGACGGCGATGCTCAGCGCGGCGAATACCTGGCTGCTCTTGCGGGCCTCGGATGAGGTGGCGCTCAGCCTCGCGGTGTGGGGCGCCGGAACGCTCGGGCAGGCATCGTGGGCGAAGATCGGGCCCGCGCTGGTTTTCTTGGTGTTGTTGCTTCCGTTTGTGGCGTGTTGCGTGCGGCCGTTGCGGCAGCTGGAATTAGGCGACGACGCCGCAGCTGCACACGGCTTGTCGGTCGAGAAGGCGCGCCGGGGGATCCTCGCGGTTGGTATCGCTTTGACCTGTGTGGTGACGGCGGCGGCCGGACCTATTGCTTTTGTGGCTCTGGCTGCTCCGCAGGTGGGGCGGATGGCGGCGGGGCGACGCGGAATTTCGCTGGTGCATAGCGCGCTAGCGGGTGCCTCGATTTTGTTCCTGGCTGATCTTTTCGCCCAATATGCCCTGGCTCGGCCGGTTCCGGTGGGTGCAATTACCACGGTGGTCGGTGGCCTTTATGTGCTGGTTGTGGTGATGTCGCAACGGAAGGGACGATGAATATGCGTGGCAACAGCGGTGGCGTGAACGTGGGTGCGGCTGGCCCGGCCGGTGCGGCGCGTTTGCGCAGTGTTGATCTGAGCCTGGGCTATGGGGATGTCGCCGTGGCGCGGGATCTGAATGTGGAGATCCCGGATGGCTCGTTCACGGTGATCGTGGGGGCGAACGGGTGTGGGAAGTCCACGCTGCTACGCGGTTTGGCACGGTTACTTTCGCCCGCGAGCGGCCGGGTGCTGCTGGATGGGCGAGATATTGCGGCGATGGGCTCGCGGGATTTCGCGCGGGAACTTGCGTTGTTGCCGCAGTCTCCGCATGTTCCGGAGGGTATTACGGTTGCCGAGCTGGTGGCTCGGGGGCGTTACCCGCACCAGGGTTTGTTTGCGCGGCCTTCGGCACGTGATGAGGAGGCGGTTGCTCGGGCTTTGGCGGCTACGGGTACCGCGGATTTTGCTGATGCGTTGCTGGGGGAGCTCTCGGGTGGAGAACGCCAGCGGGTGTGGGTGGCGATGGTTCTGGCCCAAGACACACCGATTATTTTTTTGGATGAGCCGACGACGTATCTGGATATCGCTTACCAGATTGAGCTCTTGGACTTGTGTGCTCGACTGAATCGAGAGGGCCGCACTCTGGTGGCGGTCCTGCACGATCTGAATCAGGCGGCGCGTTACGCCACTCATATCATCGCGATGAAGGATGGGCGTATTGCTTTTTCGGGTTCGGCTGTCGAGGTTTTCACTCCGGAAAACATTGCGGAAATCTACGGGATAACTGCGGTAGTTATCCCGGATCCGGTGACGGGCACCCCGATGGTGGTGCCGGTTTCGGCAGGTATTTAGGCCGCGGGCCGGGGCCCGAAGATGGCGCTGCCCACACGTACCTGGGTGGAGCCTTCGGCCACGGCGATGCTCATGTCGTGGGTCATTCCCATGGAGAGTTCCTGTACGCTGGGGTGCTCGCGCTGGAGCTTATCCCGCAGTTCACGCACAAGCGCGAAGGAGTGGGCGATCTTCCGTTCATCAGTGGTATTGGCTCCGATGGTCATGAGGCCATCGACCCGCAAGTGGGGGAGTTCGGCGATCTGCCCTACCAGTTCTTCTACCTGGTGGGGTTCCACTCCGTACTGGCTGGCTGCTCCGGAGGAGTTGACCTGGACGTAAATGGAGAAGGGGCCGTGGGCGTGGCCTTCTTCGCGCAAGCGGCCTTGCAGCCGGTTGAGGCGCTGGGCAAGTTTCAGACTATCCACAGTTTCGATGCAATCGGCCAGTTCGAGGGCGCGCCCGGCTTTATTCGATTGCACGTGGCCGATGACATGGGTCCAGTGGGGTGGGTTTCCGGCGCTGGCCGGGGTGATGCCGCTGCCTTCCCAAGCGCTGGCGTCGTGGATGAGGCGTGCCGATGGGCCTGCACCCGTGCTGGGTGTTGCGAGCTGGGTTTCTACGTCTTGGAGTTGTTGGATGAAGTTTTGGCCCATGAGGCGGGATCCGGCGGCAAGCGCAGCGTGAATGGCGGTGATGGACTGGTGTTTCACGACGATTTGGAGCCGAGCGGTACCGAGCGGTATGCCGGCAGCTTCTTCCGCTCCGCGCAGAGCATCACGCACCAGGTTGATGCGGTCGGGGATCTCCTCCGCGGTTGGGACTATGCTGGACAATTCGGCGAGGTGAGCAAGCCTGCCCTGCTCCGTATGTGTCATGGTTTGTATCAACTCCACAGGTATCGTGTATCAGCCGCTGTTTATGGTAGATCTCTGCACCGCGAACTGGGGAAATGGTCTCAGAACTGATGGCACGGTCTCAGAACTAATGACACGGTCTCAGAACTGGTGCCGCGTTTTCCGAATCGGCGTATATCTCATCACCGGGGTAGTGGTGGCGGGTGCAGCGGGCTCATAGTTCTCCCACGCTAATAATGTCGAGGATGGCGTGTCCGGCTTCATCGCTTGCCTCGAGGTCCACAACTGCCCAGAATCCCCACGAGTTGTCACCTGCGCCGTCGTCAAAAACTTGACGCACCAACCAGGCACGCAGACGCCCGGTGGCGGTGGTGAGGTTGTCCATGACGCTATCCACGTGGGCTGCCGGAACTCCGGCGGTGATGAAATCGGCGCGGTCGGGGTGTTCGAGCACGGTGACGAGTTGGGCGGAGCGTGCTTCGGCACCGGTGCCGATCTCCTGGTAGGAATCGAAATAAGCATCGGTGGCATCCATCCAGGCATCGCCATCCCAGACCGGGCCGCCCACCCAGAGCGGGATACCTTCCCCGCGGGCCACGCCGGCCCCATCATCGAGTGCCGCCCTATCAAGCCAGTCGAGATTTTCGTGTGCTACGGCTTCCACGAAACGGAAGAGCGCATTGCGGATGGAGACGCGTAGCGCGTGCGGGCTGCGCGAGAGCGTGACCTTTCCATCTTCATCAGCACCGAAAGCGCGTTCGCGAGCTCCGCCGGTGCTGCTGTCAAGATTGGTGATGTCTGCGGTGGTAATGCGGCCATCACGCAGGGCTTCCCATTCGTCGAGCAGGCTGGAATCCACCGAGCGTACCAGGCTGCCCAGCCAGGCGGTCATATCCTCAAGATCCTGGGTGCGGGCCTCCAGCGGCACCGTTTGGCGCAGCGCCTTGTAGGTATCTGTGAGGTAGCGCAGCAACGTGCCTTCGGAACGGGCCAGGTCATAACGGGAAATAAATTCCGAGAAGGTGATCGCGTTTTCGATCATTTCCCGCACGATGGATTTGGGGGAGAGCTGGAAGTCATCCACCCAGGGATTGGTTTGCCGGTAGATCTGGAGTGCCGCACCGAGTTCTTCCGCGAGCGGTTGGGGCCAGGTGATTTTATCGGCTTCGGCCATGCGTTCGTCATAGCCGATGCCAGCGGCTTTCATTCGCCCGATTGCGCGCCCGCGCGCTGCGCGTTCCTGCGCGTAGAGGACCTGCATGGGGTTATCCTGGACCGCTTCGATCACCGAGATGACATCGAGGGCGTACTCCGGGCTATCCGGATCAAGGATATCCAGCGCGGCCAGCGCAAAGGGTGCCAGCGGTTGGTTCAAGGAGAAGTCATCAGGAACTTCGCGTGCGTATTCGATGGGGGAATGGTCCGGGTGCTCCGCTAGCCACTGCGGAGTACGGTGCAGGATAACGCCCGCCCGCTCGAGAGACATGTAAATGCGGGTGGCTTGCCGGATGAGTTGGTTGGAAGCCGTGCGCGGTTCGTGATTATCCGTGAGTAACTTGGTTACGGCCGCGACATTATCCCCCGGCCGCTGGAACAAATTGAGCATGAGCGAGTGGGATACCCGCATGTGGGACGTCAGGGTTTCCGGAGCTGCGCCTTTGAGATACTCAAAAGTCTTTTCCGACCACAGTACTGTATTTTCCGGCGGCTTCTTCTTTTGGATGCGACGCTGTTTGACCGGATCATCCCCGGCGCGGGCCACCAGCCGCGCATTTTCAATTTCAAATTCGGGTGCCTGCACAATAACATCACCCTTCGTATCGAATCCGGCCCGCCCGGCCCGGCCTGCGATCTGGTGAAATTCACGTGCACTCAGGTGGCGATTGCGTTGGCCATCAAATTTAGCCAGCCCGGTCATGACAACGGTGCGAATAGGAACGTTAATGCCCACCCCGAGGGTATCCGTACCGGAGATGACCGGCAGTAACCCGGCCTGTGCCAGCTTTTCCACGAGGCGCCGGTAGCGGGGGAGGAGGCCCGCGTGGTGCACGCCAATACCGGAACGGAGCAGCTTGGAGAGAATTTTCCCGAAACCGGGCCCGAAGGAAAAATCTCCGAGGGCTTCGTGGATGCGGGCTTTCTGTTCCTTGGAAACGAGGGCGTGGGTGAGGAGGGCTTGGGCCTGTGCTACTGCCTCCCGCTGCGAAAAATGCACCACATAGACGGGCGCGCGATGCGTGGAGGTGAGTTCCAGGAGGAGTTCACCGAGTGGCTGATAGGAATAAGAGAAAGAGAGCGGCACCGGCCGTTCCGCGTTACTCATGAGTTCGACGGCGCGCCCGGTGCGCTTCTCAAGATCTTCTGCCAGCCAGGTGGTATCCCCCAGGGTGGCGGAGAGGAGCACCTGCTGGGTGCGGGTGAGTTCCAGGAGGGGAACCTGCCAGGCCCAACCGCGTTGCGGATCCGAGTAATAGTGGAATTCATCTTGGACCAGCACGCCGATATCCGCCGCGGCGCCCTCCCGCAAGCTCAGATTCGCCACGATTTCCGCGGTGGCACACACTACGGGAGCCCCGGGGTTAATGGTGGAATCCCCGGTTACCATCCCCACGTTATCCGCACCGAAAACATTGATGAGTTCAAAAAACTTCTCCGATACCAGGGCCTTGAGAGGCGCGGTGTAATACGCGGTTTTCCCGCGCGCGAGACCGCAGAAAATAGCGGTGAGCGCGATGAGCGACTTACCTGAACCGGTGGGGGTGGAGACGATCATATGAGCGTCATCAATAGCGGCGAGCAACGCTTCTTCCTGATGGGGGTAGAGCGGCCGGCCGGTGCTTTCCGCCCACTGGGTGAAAGCCTCATAAAGGGCATCATCAGGCGGGTTGAGCCCATACTTATCCTCCAGAAGGTCCAGGGCAACATTGAGTTGCGGACGAGGGCGCAGCGCCGCGGCCCCGGGCTGATCTGACTGTTGTGAACTCATGACTTAAGGGTGCCACACTCCTACGACATAAAAATTGGCCGGAACTGCTGCGGGGCGCGGTGCGGATCCTTGAACCTCCGGGTGAGCGGACCCCTAACCTGTGGCTTAGCGGACCCTTAACCTGTGGGTTAAGGGTTGGGTGCGGGCCCTTAATCAGTGGGTTACGGGGCGCGTCAATTGGGTGGGAGCCGGTTTGTACGACGGCGCAAAGCGCGGCATTTCGCGCGTATCGGGCGGTGGGGGATGCGATGTGAGGGAGGAAACAGCCTGAGATAGGGTTCTTGACTTGCACTGGGCGGCGGCCCTGGGTAAAGTATCTATTCGTCGCCGCGGGCGGCAAACATAAAAGAATAACGAGCACCGCTAGCTCAATTGGCAGAGCAACTGACTCTTAATCAGTGGGTTCTGGGTTCGAGTCCCAGGCGGTGTACAACGGCCCCGCAGTTCCAAGCTGCGGGGTTTTTCGCGTCAGCATGGCGAAAACTCGCACGTGCACAGCGTACGTTGTGGATTGTTTTTACGCCACCACCTCCACGGAATACACCCACTGAACCCCCCGGCACCTACGCGCAGGGCGAAATCACACTCCGTACCCGCGACTATCTAAGCGACATGTGTCGCGTTATTCTTGGTAGCGAACGGTGCGAATCGCGCGAGAGGAATGCGCGGCTACCAGTTATGGAGCGATGATGAGTGATTGTCCTTATTTCCATATCTCTAAGACTGGGCTCATCGCCCTCGCGGGCGGAGTGTGGTGCCTGGCTGGAGTAAATGTTGCCCGAATTGGAGTGGAGAGCTTCGCGGAATCGGCCTTGGGTGCGCCGTGGATCTGCCTGCTTCCCCCGCTCGTTCTCGCCGCCTTCGGAGCGATGTTCGCCAAGGTTGCCGGGAGGCATATCCGGCGCATTCGCTCCCATCCGCGCCCGGCACGGCCTTTCTGGCATTTCTTCGATGTGCGTTCCTACCTCCTCATGGCCGTCATGATGGGCGGAGGCATAGCCGTGCGGGCCAGCGGGCTGCTGCCCAACTCCTTCATCGCCTTCTTTTACACCGGATTGGGGGCCGCGCTTGCCGGAGCCGGCCTCCTTTTCTTTGTGATTCTTCTCCGGGATTCCCATATTTCCTAAGTTGAGCGTAAGTGACTCAATAACTATTGAGCCTAGAGTGAACAATAGCTACTGAGTGGAACAAAGATAAGTCCGTGGGGGTTGGGATTGATGTCAGGGCGATAGGCCCGGGCGCCGAAAGGCGCGCGGCGTCGTCGTTCATAGAAGTGAAAGAAGGATTGACCATGGCATACGATATTGATCGCACGATGTCCACAGCAATGGACCGTTTCCTCAGCCCCTTTGATGGCTTTTTTGCCGTTCCTACTCGGATGGTCAACGGGCGGCGTTCCGATCTGGAGAATCTCGCGCTAGAGTACCGTTCGCAACTCAAGCAAACCGAGGATGGCTACGAAGTCCTCTTCGATGTTCCGGGCTTTAGCGCAGATGATATTGACCTGAACGTTTACCCGGATCACATCACCCTCAAGGCTGCGCAGGAAGAAGAAATTGAGGGCGGCACCCGCACTCGTTCCGTTTCTCGCACCCTGGGCTTCGATCAGGCTGTGGATACCACCACGGTAGATGCACATCTCAACGATGGGGTTCTCACCGTTTCGGTGAAGACCACCGCGGGTTCGCAGGGGCGTAAGGTCCAGATTGGTTCGGGCAAGGCTACCGCCGCATCGCCTGCTGCGCAGAAGTCAGAAGAAAAGCAGGCCGGCTCTGCAGCATAAATCTGCAGCATAAAAATGTGCAAGGAATGGTACCCAAGCGTGGTACATGCTGGCACTAAATAAGCATCCAGGCCACTGGCGCGGATGTGAGAAAGGCAGTCTTCGGGATACTACCAATCCCGGGGCTGCCTTTCATTTTCCCGAACTATCGCGCCCTAATCGTTGCTTGCGGTATTCCAGAGGCGCCACCCCGTGGCGTTCCATAAAAGCACGATTGAGTGCACGGGTGCTGGGAAATCCCACCCGCTGGGCGATATCTTCCAAAGTGGGAACCTGCTCTTCCATGAGCAAGTAATACGCATCCTCGACCCGTAATCGCGTGAGGTACTGTTTGAAAGTCATCCCGGTACTGAGCCGGAAAAGCCGGCTGAAATGCTCGCGCGAATAACCGTGCGTTTCCGCCACGCTCGCAGCGGTCAGCGGTTCCCGGTGGCGCCGCTCGATGTCGCTGATAATAGCAAGAATTGTGGTGTCGGTAGCACGCCGAATTCCGCGCGGCCGGCACTTGACCACGAAATTCTGGTAAAGCAGAAATAGGATATCGAAGAGAATCGCGTTGATGCCGAAAACCCGTTCGGGTCCCAGCAGATGCGTTGTGTCAATCATGCGCAGGCACAAGTCAATGAGTGCTTGCCGATCCGCATCGCGAGCTCGCGCAGAATCCACGGCCAGCACATAAAGATCAGCTTTCTTATAAATGCGTTCAATACGGCTGCTGTCATAGGTGATGGAGAGAATAAGAGGAGTCTTGCCATCCCGAGATTCTGTAATAAATGAATGGGGAGTGTAGGGACTGATAATGCAGAGCTTTCCCGGATACAGTGCCTCGACCCGCGAGTCGATAGTTACACTGCCACCACCCTGGACAACATAATTAACCTCGACTCCGGAATGCCAGTGGGTCGGGACAACTTCCGGATGGCGGTGCACCAGCACAAGGGCTGGGTATTCGGCGGGCATGGAACCCACCTCACAAAAAGCACGATTGAGGATGGGTTCCTTCGGGTCGTGTATACGGTTATCCATCATGCTTAACTCCTCGCGGATTCGTCTCTCATAGTAACTAACCGTTGTGGAATCTCATCAGGGTGAGGTGGTATCTATAGCGATTCGATACTGCCTCTATTTTCGTGGTTTCCCCTATTCTTCGTGAAAAAAGGCAGACCGCCGCAACTATGTCACGTTTGGGCATAGGGTGTGCCACATTTCAGCACTATCAACCGAAGATTTTTGCCTAGGCTCAGTCACGCGAGAAGTAAGTGTCCGCCAACGGTCACATTTTATCCGGGTGCATGGATCACGGTGCTTGGATCACCCTGTGACTGCTATTAGCGACGGTTCAAAATGATCGAGTGCGACGGTCACTGACGCTCGCTCACAACAGCATCTCCTTCGAATGGGAGAAGGAGATGGTTGATAGGGAGGAAGGTGCGCAATGACGCGTAATAAAAAACGGTCCGGCGGGCCCGCGACATCGGCGAAATCTGCACAGTCGCCAGCCCCGCTCGATCCGGTTATTAAACGCCGCATTATTATCGTTTGCCTAGCCGCTGCTGTCGGCGGTTTTCTTTTCGGGTACGACACGTCAGTCATTAACGGTGCGGTTGATTCCATTGCCGGTTCCAGAACCGGGTGGGATCTCAGTGCCTTCATGAGCGGGATCTCGGTTTCCTGTGCTCTGTTCGGATGCGTGATTGGCGCGTGGTTTACCAGCCACATTGCTGATCGGCTGGGCCGCGTTCCCACGATTTTCATCGCGGCAATCCTCTTCGTGGTGTGCTCGATCTTCTCCGCCATCGCGCCAACCGTGTGGATTTTCATTATTTTCCGTTTCGTCGGTGGTCTCGGTGTTGGCCTCGCCTCAGTGATTGGTCCGGCGTACATTGCTGAAGTAGCTCCGGCGCAGATGCGCGGGTTCCTCGGCTCTTTCCAGCAGATGGCCATCGCTTTCGGTATCCTCGCCGCCGTTGTGGTGAACGCGAGCTACGCGAGCGCTTCTGGCGGTGCCGATGAAACCTTCTGGTTCGGGATGCCCACCTGGCGCATCATGCTTCTCAGCATGATCGTCCCCGCGCTCATCATGCTCATTGTTTCCCTTAAGCTCCCCGAATCCCCGCGATTCCTCGTGATGAAGGGGCGCGATAAGGAAGCCGCCGCAATTTTGCAGCGCCTCACCGGGGAAAAGGATCCGGAAGGCAAAGTCAAGGAAATTCGCGCGACCCTTTCTGGGGAGAAAGCCGCGAAGCTTTCGGACCTGCGTGGCAAGACGTTCGGGCTGCGCAAAGTCGTGTGGATCGCCATGGCCGTCGCCGCCCTCCAGCAGCTCTCCGGCGTCAATATCATCCTCTACTACGATTCCTCGCTATGGAAGTCGGTCGGTTTCAGCGAACAGCTCGCCCTCAATATTTCGGTGTACCGGACCATCGGCGCTATTATCGCGACCATCCTCGCGATGTTCATCGTGGACAAGGTGGGGCGGCGCTTCCTGCTCATCACCGGTTCGAGCGTGATGACTATCTTCTTGGGAATCGCTGCCCTCGGTTTCTACCAGGCTGATGTTGATGGTGCGTCCATCACCCTTCCGGGAATGTGGGGACCGATCACCCTTGTTTCCGTGTACATCTTCTACCTGGCCTTCTGCTTCACGTGGGGCCCGGTCATGTGGGTCGTCCTCGGGGAGATTTTCCCGAATAATATTCGCGCCCTCGGGGTGGCGGTGGCAAGCGCCGTCAACTGGATTGCGAACTTCCTGGTCTCTACCACTTTCCCGCCGTTGAAGGACGCGATTGGAACAGGCAACGTTTATCTGCTCTACGCCGTATTCGCTGCCGTGAGCTTGATTTTCGTGATGAAGGCTCTTCCGGAAACCGCCGGTGTTGAACTCGAAGATATGCCGGCCGAGTAGTGAGGACAACACATGCATGCTGACACCCCCGAGAACATTGCGCGGGCCAGAACGTGGACGCCGATTGATGAGGATCTAGCCGGCGTCACCGCTCAGATCCGGCAACGCGCCATCGAGGTACGGAAATCTTTCGTGCTAGATGTTGATATCGTGCGGTGCGAACGCTGGCATACCCCGGAAACGGTGGATGTTATCGCGGATATTCCCTATCTTCCCGATGGGGAAAACAACCCCTTCCACCGCCTGGATCTCTACCTTCCGCACGATGCGTACCTGCGCGGAGGCAAAGCGCTTCCCGTGTACATCGATATTCACGGCGGCGGTTTTGTATACGGCTTGAAGGAGTTGAACAAGAATTTCGGTGTGCATCTTGCAGCCCAGGGCTGTGCGGTATTCTCGCTGAGCTACCGGCTCTCCCCGGCTGCCGATTTCCTCGACCAACTCCACGATGTCCTCGCGGGCTGCGCCTGGATTGCGCGGCATCTCGATGATTATCCGGTGGATCCGCAGTCGGTAATTATCACGGGGGATTCCGCGGGCGCGACTTTGGGAATGTACGCGGTGGCAGCTTTGTGTAACCCTGAGGTTTTTGCCGCGCTGGACGTTCCTGTTGCCGCGCTGGACGTTCCTGTTGCCACGCTGGACGCGCCGGGCAGTGCGCCGGTGCCATCCACTCTGGGTGAGGATCGGCTATCGGTTGCGGGGATGGCTTTTGTGTCCGGTCTGTTCGACCTCTCGGATCTGGTGCCTTTCGTGTCTGATCGCTGCGGTTATGGGAACGACGACGCCGCACTTCCGACTCTCGCCTATCTGACGGAGATGGGTGGCTTCATCGACCGCGCGGTGGATGTGCTCGGCGAGGACCTGCTCTGCGCCGCAAAGCTCGTGGAGCGCTGCGAGTTCCCCCCGGCCTATCTCGTCACGAGTTCCGATGATTTTATCGAATTCGAGACGCTGCTTTTTGCCGGCTATCTCTCACGCAAGGGAATTCCGGTGGAATGCCATTCCTATCGACCGCCGCGCGGGGTGACCCTGGGCCACGTCTTCCCGGTGGGGCAGGTGTGGCTGGAGGAAAGCCGCGAGGTACTCGAGGATCTGCAACGTTTCGCTCTTGAGTGCAGGTAGTGTGCGGGAGCGCGGATATGATTCGCGCGTGCTGACGAAAAGCTGAGAGAAAAGCGGGGCCATCTCGATAGAGAAAGGCCCCGCTTTTATGTGCTTTATGCGCTTGTGATACGCCTGTAGGCGCGTGAAATTTACTTCGGCGCGCACTCGCTCTTTTGCCCGCGTGCCATGAGCTCGGCTTCCGGCGAGCCTTCCCGCACGTAGGTGGCCCCGGCGTTCGGGGTAGCTTCATCGGCCAGGGTGATGGTTTTGCCGTCCTCAGCGAAGTGCGCCACCGAGGTGCCAATTTCCTTCCCGTCGATGTCCTTCCAGGTCACAATGTTATTTGCCGGTTCGAACGTACCGGTCATTACCTGGGATTCCCCGCCGCTGCAATCCAGCACTTTGGAGATCAGCTCACGCCCGTCCACGCTCACCACGTACATGGACGCACCTGCCTGCCGCATAAAACTCCCGGCCTCGGTGGTTTCAGCGGCATCGCATCCGCCTAGCAGGAGCGCTCCCGCTCCCGCCGCGCAGAGCGCCGCCGTGCTCGCCGCCACCTTACGCACCATTTCGCGCATCTCACGCCTCGCTTCCCGTTATCACACCTGTTGTTCGTTTCTTCTGTCCATACTTTAGCCGCGGTACGACGCCGCCGCCCGGCTCGCCCACACGCTTCCGTGCCGCGGCTTACGTTCGCGCGCCGGCCGCGCCGGCCGCGCCGCCCCACTTCGGTGTTGCTAGAGCACCAGGACCGCCGGCACCAGGAAAATCTTTACCACAATCGAAAAAGCGAAGAGGGTGGCGTAAGCATTATCGATGCGTTCGTCGCCCACCCGTGACGTAGCCGCATCCAGCACCGCGGGCTGGCCCAGGAAACCGGCGACGGCCCCGGCGGTTCGCGGGGCGGAAAGCCGGAGCACCCAGGCGCCCGCCACCAGCAACGCCGCGCAGGAGACCAGCGTAATTACGCAGACGGTCACGGCCGCACCCACCGCCTGCGGAGAGGTCACGATCTTTCCGAACCCCGGCCCGGCCGTCAGTCCCAAACCAGCTAAGAACAGCGTCAGGCCCAGCTGGCGCATCGTCAAATTTGCTGCCTCCGGCATCGCCCACACAAAAGGCCCGGTGCGCCGCGCCGCACCCAAGAACATCCCCGCGATGAGCGGCCCGGCCGCGGTCCCCAACTGGAACGCCTGGCCCCCGGGCAGTGGGAAAGTCACAAAACCGAGGAGCAGCCCGGCCACCATGCCCACCGATAAACTCAGCACGTCGATTTCCGAGATGGAACGCTCGGAATCCCCAAATAGATCGGCGATGGCATCCCAGCGTTCCCGCGGAGCCACCACGGTTACCCGGTCGCCCGGCTCCAGAATGAAATCATCGCGGGCCAGCAGCTCCAGGTCTCCGCGCCGTACCCGGGTCACCACCGCGCCGTATTTGGCGGGCAGGTTGAGTTCCCCGATGGAGCGCGCCGCCACATCCGGGTTGGAGACCACCAGGCGGTTGAAATCCACGTGGCTGCGATCATCGGCCAGGTGGTCACTGCGCAAATGCCCGAGGTGCGCGGCGGCGGCCTCCACATCCGCCGCCAGACCAACAACAACGACGTCGTCCCCCACCTCAAGATCTTCACCGGGCAGCGCCACTCGCACCCGGCCGCCCCGCCGCAAGTAGGAGACGCGCACGCGCCCGTCGGCCCATTCGGGGATATCGCGCAGGTTCATGGGGTGTTCCACGGTGATGGTGCGCGGATCCAGCAGGGTTCCGGCTAGCGAAGGGGTATCGCGCAGCCCCGGCCAGGCGCGGCCCACGACGAGGGAGACCAGAATAATGCCGATTATGACCGCCAGGGGATACCCGAAGGCATATCCGATCGCGGGCTGTGTGCTGCCTTCCGTGAGCCGGGTGGCGGTGGCGAGGGCCGGTGCCGCCGTCGTCGCACCTGTGAAAAGGCCCGCCAAAAACGGCCGTTCGATGCCGAAAAGTAGTCCCATTACCAGGGCGGCGCCCGCGGCGAGGAAAACCGCTACCACGGAGGCCAGGAGCAAGGAGAGGTTGCGCCGCAGCTGCGCGAAAAAGGCCGCGCCTGAGGCGATGCCCACCGTGTAGACGAAAAGTGCCAGCCCGAGGGACTGCACCACGTCCATTCCCGCACCCAGTTCGGGGAAGCGTGCGGACATGGCCAAACCCACAAAGAGTGCGCCGGCTGCGCCGATACGTATCCGGCCCAGCGGAATCGCACCGAGAAGTGACCCGAGGGCCACCACAACGAAAATTGTTAGTAACGGGGAAGAGTCGAGGATCGCCACGCCATAAGACTAGCCGGGGTAGAGTTAGAGTGTGTCTGATCCCATTGTTACTCTTGCTACGAGCAAAGACTTACCGAACCTCGACGTGGACGAGGCCGGCCTGCCCGATGCCCTGCGTGAGCGCCATATCGAACCGCGCGTTGTAGCGTGGAACGATCCCGATTACGACTGGAACAACGCCGGAGTTGTCGTTGTCCGCTCAGTTCGTGATTACGGGCGTGATACGCAGGCTTTTATTTCCTGGGCTCGCTCCGTGCCGCGGATTCTCAACCACGCGGATATTATGGCGTGGAATTCTGATAAGCATTACCTGCGGGAATTGGAAGCGGCGGGTTTGCCAACCATTCCCACCACCTGGCTGGAACCGGAGGAAAACCTGACGAAACACCAGGTCCATACCCGGTTCCCGGCGCACGGAGATTTCGTGGTCAAGCCCGCGGTATCTTCGGGCGGGCGCGGCACGGGGCGCTATACCGCCACCGATCCGTCCTCGCGCTCCCAAGCTATTTTGCATGCGCAGCATGAGCTGGCCAAAGGCCGCAGCGTCATGGTGCAGCGCTATTTGGAAAATATCGACCGTACCGGTGAGGTGTCGCTGATCTTCCTCAACGGCCTGGCCTCGTATCGGGTGGAAAAGGCGCCGCTGCTCCATCCGCGTTTCCGCAGCGCGGATCAAATCCAAGAAGAAGTCGTGTCTGTTTCAGAGGCGCGTGAATCGGAATGGCGCTGGGGTGAGCGGGTTCGCAATGTGCTGCACGGGCTCATCCGCGAACACACCGGGCGCGACCACCTGCTGCTCTTCAACCGCGTGGACATTGTGCCGGCCGCGCCGGGGGACCCCAACGAGTTTTACGTGATGGAGATTTCCCTTATCGACGGCTCGTTGTATCTGTCCCTGGATGAGAGTCACCTCAACCGCTTCGCGGACGCGATTGCAGTGCGTACGGCCTGGTAGTTCGGTTGCGGATGGTGTGGTTGCGCTTGCGGGCGGTGCCGTTTGTGCTTTTATCGCGGCGACGGCGCAGCTTGCGCTCCCGTGCATGACCGCGGGTTAAGTACGACGGCGCAGCTGGTCGGTGCGCCGAGCTGGTTTACAACGTGGCCGCTATCACCGCCGTGGAATTGTCTTTGCGGGCGGTGACCGGCTATAGTTGTTTATCGGCGTTCTTTCGCCGGAATGGTGGCCATAGCTCAGCTGGCAGAGCACCTGGTTGTGGTCCAGGAGGTCGCGGGTTCAAGCCCCGTTGGCCACCCCAGAGTTCAGGCTCGTTTTGAATGTTTGGTAGCAAGCAAGCGAAACGAGCCTGAGTTGTATTGATGCGGTAACCACCCGGGAGAGGAGCCTCGATGGCGAAGCGTAAGAAGAAAGACCGCGGCGGTGTGCTGACCTGGGTGGGAATCCTCGCTATCGCGCTCGCGAGCATCGCGGATTTTGTGCTGTTTTTCTTTGATGATGGCTCCCGATATATCCTCTACACCCTCCCGCTGTGGTTCCTCGGCATCGGGTGTTTTGCCTGGCTGGGGCGGAGCGAGGAGCGCGGAGGGAAAACAGGTGATCAACGGGGTAGATGATAGTTACGCATCTCGTCTGCGCCTCTTTTGCTTGTTGGACCATTTCGCCCGCGGCGTGAATATTGTGCGCGGCGGGCCGTGCTTGAGGCAGGGGCAACGCGCTCGGCATAACGTGGCGCGCGCTATCCTCACCGTCACGTCACCAAATTCTCGGTACGATAGGGGAATGACCAGCGCGGAGCCCTGCCCCGCGCAGCAGGGCAAGTACAGGTAGGCCGCTCGCGGCCGTGACAAGGAGCCGCACAGTTGAGCCAATCGCAATCCTTCGCGTTCGATACCCAAACCCGTATCCCCAAGGTACGTATCGGGGTCGGCCGCGCGCACGGCAAGGCGATCCTATTCGGCGAACACGCCGTGGTCTACGGTGCCCCGGCAATTTCTCTTCCCGTTCATGTGCTTCCCGTTATCGCCAACGCCACCATCACCACTGGCGAATCAACGATTAGTTCCGAACTTTATCGTGGCCCGGCCGCTTCCGCACCGGAGCGCCTGAGCCCCGTGGTCGCGGCTATCGACGCCGGGCTTGATTTCGTGGCCCCGGGCAGCTCCGCCCACGTCACCATTTATTCCGATATTCCTTATGAGCGCGGACTCGGCTCCTCAGCGGCGGTCGCTGCCGCGATTGTTTCGGCCATTGCCGATGCCGCGGGGGTGCGCCTCTCACCAGCCGAGCGTTTCCTCCTCATCCAGGTGGCCGAACGGGTGGCCCACGGGCGCCCCTCGGGGATGGATGCGCATGGCGTCGTCGCCGATACCGTTATTAAATTCCAGCGCCCAGACGTCACTCCGTTGATCGTGGCGCGCCCCCTCCACGTGGTTATCGGTGATTCCGGGGTTCCCGGAGCTACACGGCAAGCCGTCGGCTCGGTCCGTGAGCTGCGCGAACAGTTCCCGGCGAAAGTGGAGACCCTGGTGGCGCGCCTGGCCGGATACGCGGCGGATGCGGAAATGCAGCTCGCAACGGGGGACTGGGCGAGCATGGGGGAGAATATGTGGCGCGCCCATGCTACCCTCGCGCAGCTGGGCGTTTCCTCCGCGGAACTCGATACTCTTGTAAACGCTGCTCACGGTGCTGGCGCGCTCGGCGCGAAGATGACCGGCGGTGGGATCGGCGGGTGCGTTATCGCCCTGGCGGAGAACAGTGCTCACGCGAAAGACATCGCCGCGGCGCTGAGTGCAGCCGGCGCAGCTAACGCCTGGTCTACCTGGGTGGAGGCCAGCAAATGAGCACCGCGCGCGCCCACCCGAATATCGCCCTCATCAAATACTGGGGCAAAGCGGATGACGAGCTCATGCTCCCTGCCGCACCTTCCGTTTCCCTTACACTCGATATTTTTCCGACGACGACGACAGCCCGCCTCGCCCCCACTTCCCACCGTGATCGACTCATTCTCAACGGCCAGGAAGCGAGTGAAAAAGCGCTTGCCCGAGTCGAGCGGGTTCTCGATGTGATACGCGACCAGGCCGGGCGTAGCGAAAAACTGCTGGTCATCAGCGATAATGAAGCACCGACGGGCGCCGGAATGGCCTCCTCGGCCTCCGGGTTCGCGGCCCTGGCGCTCGCGGCTGCCACCGAATACGGAATGGATGTGAACACCGCTCAGCTCTCTCGCCTGGCCCGGCGCGGTTCGGGATCTGCCGCGCGTTCGGTTATTAGCGGGGTGGCGCTCTGGCACGCCGGTACGGATGAAGAATCTTTTGCCGAAGAAATCTCGGCTCCGCCGCTGGCCATGGTCTCGGTGGTATTAAACACTGCTCACAAGAAAATTACCTCCCGGGAAGCGATGGTTACCACCCGCGCTACCTCGCCGTATTACTGCGGCTGGGTGGAATCCACTCGCGATATGGCCGCTCAGATGGTGGATGCCTGCAAGGCGGGGGATATGCAGCGGATTGGTGAGCTCACCGAGCTCTCCGCGCTGCGTATGCACGCTCTCATTATGAGCTCCGAACCGCCGATTCATTACCTCACTTCCGCGTCCTGGCGAGTATTTGAGCTGGCCCGCACTCTGCGCGGGGTGGGTTTGGATGTGTATGCCACCGCGGATGCCGGGCCGAACGTGGTGCTCCTAACCCGCCCGGAGCTCGCCGCCGAAGTGGCACGCCACGCTGAAGCCCTCGGCAAAGTAAGCATTGCTCACGCGGGGAACGGTGCTTACCTCGTGGAGGAGCCGGAGTCTCACCGGGAGGTGTTGTGAGCGAAACAGAGATGCAGGAGGCTCCCGTACGCATCCATGCCAATGCGCCGGGCAAGCTTTATATCGCGGGGGAGTACGCCGTGGTGGAGGCCGGCCGGCCAGCGATTCTTATCGCGGTGAACCGTTTTATCGACGTCGTTCTTACCCCGGCGGAAGGCTCCGGGCTGGTACGTTCGCACGGCAACGGTTTCGCACCTCTCTACTGGCGCCACGAAAACGCGCTCCCTGTTTTTGATGATATTGGCTCCGATTACGCTGCCAATGCGATCCGCACTGTTGAGGCGCTGCGCAGTGAACGCGGCCTCGAGGCCCGCCACTACAACCTTGATATCACCTCCGGTTTGGTCGAAGAGGACGGCCGCAAATACGGCCTGGGTTCCTCGGCCGCGGTAACGGTAGCAATCGTGGATGTGCTCAACCGTTTTTACCATCTCAAACTCACCCTGGAGGAACGCTATAAGATCGCGCTGCTTTCCGTTTTGGAGCGGGCCCCGCGGGCCTCGGGTGGGGATATTGCCGCCTCCACCTACCGCGGTTGGGTCTACTACCGTTCCCCGGACCGCGCGGGCCTGAGCGAATACGCGCGCAGCCACAGCGTGACCGAAACGTTGAACGCCCCGGCGTGGGATTGCTGGGCGGTGGAATCGCTGCCCGCTCCCGTCCACGAAGAACTCCTGGTGGGGTGGACCGGCTTGCCTGCCTCCACCGAGCATCTGGTTTCCGGGGTACAGGCTCGTTCTCGCGGCGCCTACTTCCCCGGTTTCCTAGACGAATACGAGGATGTAGTGGAGCGCCTGGCCACCCAGTTGCGCACTGGTGGCCGCATCGGTGCCGAGGTTACCGCCGCGCGCCGGCTTCTGCGCCAGCTGGGCGCCAGCTCGGGTATCACTATCGAAACCGAGAGCCTGACTCATTTGTGCGACGTCGCCGCCGGGCTGGGGGGAGCTGCCAAATCATCCGGAGCTGGCGGGGGTGATTGCGGGATCGCCCTGGTAGGAAGCGATGTGGATAAAGACGCGGTATATCGGGGCTGGCGCGCAGGTGGCGTCGAACCGCTCGACCTTACGGTGGTGGAAGGATGAGCCCGGCGAATGCTGCCGGCGCGGCTGGGGCTAGAGATTCGCGCGGTGCGGGCGATGGGGTTGGTGCGCGGCAGGATACTTCCCGGGCGGCGCGCAAAGACGAGCACGTAGCCCTGGCGCGTGCGCAGGAAATCCGTCGCAATGATTTCGACTGTGTGAACCCTGTTCACCACGCTTTGGCCGCTTGTGATGTGGCGGCGGTGGACCTGTCTACCCGGGTCGGGACGTTTAGCTGGCCGGTGCCCTTTTATATCAACGGGATGACCGGGGGCACGGAGGCAACCGGGAAGATTAACCGAGTGTTGGCCATCGCGGCGCGGGAGGTAGGCGTGCCGATGGCAAGTGGGTCCGCCTCGGTGGCCCTTGATGGTCCGAGCACGGCTTCTTCTTTTACCGTGATTCGGGAAGAAAATCCGCGCGGTTTCGTCATGGGAAATATTGGGGTGGGGCGCAGCGGCGCGGATGCCCGGCGCGTGGTTGAACTTCTGGAAGCGGACGCACTCCAGCTCCATCTCAATGCCGGGCAAGAAATTGTTATGCCCGAAGGGGAACGCGAATTTTCCGGCTGGCGTGCCTCGGTGGAAGAAATCGTGGCGCAGGCCGGAGTGCCGGTGATCGTCAAAGAAGTGGGATTCGGGATCTCGCGGGAAACGCAACGTGTTCTCGCGGATCTAGGTGTGCAGGTGGTCGACGTCGGGGGAGTGGGCGGCACGGACTTCGCCCGTATTGAAAACTCCCGGCGGGAAGCGCGCGAGTACTCCTACCTGGATGGATTTGGCCAATCCGCCCCGCTCTGCCTCCTCGAAGCGGAGGCCGAAAGCGGGCTTGACCTGCTGGCCTCGGGCGGGGTGCGCACTCCTTTCGACGTCGTCCGTGCGCTTATTTTGGGTGCCCGGGCGGCTGGCGTGGCTCGCCAATTCCTCGAGCTGGCTATCCAGGGGGAGGCCGCTGCGGTGGCTGGGCTGCGTTCCTGGCGCGATCAGGTGCGCGCGCTGCTGGCGCTGCTCGGGGTGCGGACGGTCAGTGCGGCGCGGCAGTGCCAGGTGTTCATTACCGGGGAGCTGGCCGAACGGGCCCGGCTGCGCGGCGTCGATCTTGAGTCGTACGCGCGGCGTGGTGCGGCGCACACGAGTTTGTGTCATGCAACAGATATATAGCATTGCTAATACTCTCGCACCACGTTAGTATTGAGAAATGAGAGTGCGCGATCCTGATCTGTACGCTTTCTTCCGAGGAGGTCCCTACCCGAGGCGTTATCCGGCCGGTTTGCAAAAACAACTTACCCGGCGATTGCAGATGTTGAACGCTGCGAGAAGTGTGCACGATCTTCGCCAGCCGCCGGGAAACCGACTTGAGGCACTTTCGGGTAATCTTCGCGGGTATTGGAGTATCCGCGTGAATAATCAATGGCGGGTTGTGTTCCGCTGGGATAATGAAACACAGGAGGCTTATGATGTCTATTTCTGCGACTACCACTAACCAGTATCTTTCGACCCCGGGCGAGATTCTGAAAGAAGAATTTCTTGAACCTCTGGGAATCACTCCTTACCGCCTCGCCAAGACTATTGGGGCATCTCAAACGGCCATTGGGGAGATTATTTCCGGTAAGCGTTCTATCAGTGTTCCTATGGCGTTTAGGTTATCGAAGGCTCTCGGGACAACCCCGCAATTTTGGGTGAATTTGCAGCGCGATTTTGACGTTCTCTCTTTTGATGCATCTGAAGTCGAGAGTATTAATCCGCTTGTTGCCTAATTTACTGTTAGGCGCGAGTTGAATCTGCACGCCTAGTGTAACCAAAACTGCAGGCCCTGGTTGGCTAGTGGGTGGATTCGTGAGCGTATTTGCCGTCATTGCAAAGTTTCGACTCTTGGGGGCGCGCTCACGCAGTGCTGTTGCCGGGCGCACGCGATAGCGATGCCGCACCCAACGATCCGTCTTCCTAAGATGTATAAGATGTAAAAAGTAGTAAAGGCCGAGATCTGCGGATACGCATTGCGCGTAATCCATTCAGATCAAAAGGTAATGTGATGACCGTCAAATCCTCTTCTCTTTGACGCGACGTAGCGGATGGTATTACTCGCTCTTTTCGTGTGGTAGTTCTCGGGAACTGTACTGCGCTCGTACGACATGCGAAGTACAGCTGTGAAAAACATACCGTCTCCCGCCGAGGCTCATGTGACTGCTGAGGTACGTGAGGTTGCCGCATCTCAGCGTTGCGTCCCTGTAAAACGACGCCGCACCGACACCGTATCTGACCTGCCCTAATAACCCCACTCCCACACCGGCTTATGATATGTCCCACAGAGGTGGTTCTTTCCTCAACTGGATTTCTGGGCGGCGAGCGCCTAACGTAATTCCCATGGCGAACAGGACCACTCAGATGCACACCGCGATGCGCGGTGCCTGCGTGCGTACCTGCATGTGCCCCATGTGTTGCATGTGTTGCTGTCGCTAGTTCGCCAGCGGAACCCGAAAATTAGCTGCCCTCATACCTAACGGCCGGGCATTTTCGGATAGCCAGCGCGGACAAGCGGCACCCCGGCGCTCGATTCCCGGGGATTAGCACAATTGTGGATAATGCGATGTCCGCGGTGGCACGGCCTTGCGTCTCGTTCCCAAAATCCCGCATTATCCACGGTCAACCCAACACCAAGTAAGGAAGAACCGTGGCATCTGCACAAACCTCACGTATTCGTCGTCGCGTCCTGGGCGGGCTTTCCGCCCTGGCGGCGCTCACCATGGCCCTTACCGGGTGCTCTAGCCCGGATATATCCGGCTCGGGTGACTCCGCCGCCGGTACTGCCTCCGGTTCCGGGGCCGGCGCAGAAAGCGCCACCGTGGGGGCCCGCACCCCCGAACAGATCAAAGAAGCCGGAACCATCAAGATCGGCACCTTTGCTGATAAGGCACCTTTTGGCTCTCTCGTTGGGAAAAACACCTACGAAGGCTACGACATCGTTTACGGGGAACGCATCGGTAAAGACCTGGGTGTCAAGGTTGAATGGGTCCCGGTGGATGCCTCCTCGCGGGTGGAATTCCTCAAATCCGGGAAGGTTGATATTATCCTCGCGAACTTCACGGTGACTCCGGAACGTGCCGCGCAGGTGGACTTCGCCAACCCGTACATGAAGGTATCTTTCGGTGCTGTTTCCAGCGCGAAGAACCCGGTGCGTTCGGAAACGGAACTCGCGAATAAAAATATTATTATCGTCAAGGGCACCAGTCAGGACGCGTGGATTACCGCCAACCATCCGGAGTGGAAGGTGACGAAGTACGAGCAGTACACCGAAGCCACGAATGCCCTCACCGATGGGCGCGGGGACGTGTGGATCACAGACAACACCGAGGCCCTTGCTTTCACCGAACAAAACAAGGATTTCGTGACAGGTATTTCCTCTTTCGGAGAAGAATCCACCATCGCGGCGGCTGTCCAGCAGGGGAATACCCAGCTGCGCGACTGGATCAATAACAACCTTGTGGAGCTGGGCAAAGAGAATTTCTTCCACAAGAACTTCGAGCAGACCCTCGCCCCGGTCTACGGCACCGCGATCTCGCCCGATGAACTCGTGATCGAAGGCGGGGCTCGCTAAGAGTTCCCTCCTCCCGCAGGCGCGGGCCGTCCTAATGGCCTCAACCGGCCGCCCGCCGTGAACCGAGCGGGCGGCCCGCGCCGCGGAGAGAACTTCTAGCACAGCCAAACCCCAGCGAGGATATTTCATGGATCTATCAGTACTGAGCGAAGCGTGGCCCCTGTATATGCAGGCCATGCTTGTCACGCTCCGCATCGGCGCCATCGGCGTGGCCGCCTCCCTCCTCCTCGGATGGGTGTGCGCCGCGCTCGTGCATTTCCGGGTTCCTATTGCACGCCAGCTCGTGGCTGTCTACATCGAGCTATCGCGCAATACCCCGCTCCTTGTCCAGCTTTTCTTTCTCTATTTCGGCCTCCCGAAAATTGGACTTACCCTCACCGGGGAAACCTGTGCGATTATCGGGCTGACCTTCCTGGGTGGCTCCTATATGGCGGAAGCTTTCCGTTCCGGCCTGGACTCGGTGCCGCGTATCCAGCGTGAATCTGCCCTTGCCCTCGGGCTTACCCGCCGCCAGGTTCTCACCCGGATACTGCTCCCGCAGGCGGTTGCGGTAGCGATGCCGGCGCTCACCGCGAATATTATTTTCCTCGTCAAAGAGACGTCGGTGGTGTACGTCGTCGCCGTTCCGGACCTCATGTACCTGGCCCGCGAACACATGGGCCTGCAATCCACCACGCAGGAATCCCTCCTGCTCCTGACGGTGTGCTACACAATTATTTTGCTTCCCGTGGCCCTCGGGGCACGCTGGCTGGAAGGGAGGATGCGCCGCTATGCTGCCGTTCGCTAACGCCACCTTCGCTTCCGTATCCGCGTATGTAACGACGCCGCCCGACGCCCTCACGCCCACCACCTCCACCACCGGCGGGGAAGGCTGGCGCCCGCTCCTCGACCCGGAAAATATCTCCCTCCTCTTCCAAGGGCTGTGGGTTTCAGTGCGCATCGCCCTCATCGCAATGGCGCTCTCCCTCGTTTTCGGCACCCTCCTGGGCCTGGTCATGGACGTGCGCTCGCGCCTGGTCCGTTTCCTCACCCGCGCTTACGTGGAGGTGCTACGCATCATCCCGCAAGTGGTTCTCCTCTTCATCGTCTACTTCGATTCCACCCGCACCTTCCACCTCGATATGTCCGGCGAGCTCGCCGCGATTATCGTTTTCACCCTGTGGGGGACGGCGGAGATGGGGGACCTGGTGCGCGGCGCCATTGCCGCCGTACCCGCCCACCAATACGAATCCGCCCGTGCGCTCGGGCTCTCCACCCGCCAGCTGCAACGCCACGTGATTCTCCCGCAGGCGATCCGCCAGCTCATCCCCCTCACGGTCAATCTCACAACCCGCATGATTAAAACGACGGCGCTCGTCTCCCTCATCGGCGTCATCGAAATCCTCAAAGTTGCCCAGTCGATTATCGACCGGGAACGCTTCGACTACCCGGATGCCGCACTGTGGATTTACGGCGCGGTCTTCCTCATCTACTTCGTGGTTTGCTACACGATTTCCGCTTATTCGCGCCACTTGGAAAGGAAACTGGCACTATGACAAGCCCGGCATATTCACAGCCCCTTGACCCTGCCCTCGCACCCAGCCCGCTCGCTTTGCGTGGCGCGGCCTGGCATGTACAAACGCTGCGTTTGGTCGACGTCGACAAAACCTACCCAAATGGCGTGCATGCCCTCCAAGGTATTTCGCTGGAAGTGGCGCCCTCCGAAGTTGTTGTCGTCGTCGGCCCATCTGGATGCGGCAAATCCACGCTGCTGCGCACCATCAACGGACTGGAGGATATCCAATCCGGCAGCATCTCCTACGGTGAACAGAACCTCGCGGAACCGGGCACGGACTGGACCGCGGCGCGGGCCCGCATCGGTATGGTTTTCCAGAACTACGAGCTCTTCCCGCACCTGTCGGTCCTCGAGAATCTGCTCCTCGCCCCGCGCGTGGTACGCAAGGCACCCACCGGCCCCACCCGCGCACGCGCCCTCGCGTTGCTCGACCGCGTCGGCTTGGCGAGCCGCGCCGATGCGCGCCCCAGCCAGCTTTCCGGCGGGCAGAAGCAGCGGGTGGCGATTGTGCGTGCCCTCATGATGGAGCCGGAGGTGCTGCTCCTGGACGAAATCACCGCCTCGCTGGATCCGGAGATGGTGCGCGAAGTGTTGGATGTGGTGCTGGAGCTAGCCGGCGGTGGGATGACGATGCTGCTCGTCACCCACGAAATGAGTTTTGCGCGGGCCATTGCCGACCGCGTGGTCTTTATGGATGCCGGGAAGATCGTGGAAATCGATAGCCCCGAGCGCTTCTTCACCAGTCCTGCCTCGGCGCGCGCCCGCGCCTTCCTCAAGACATTCGTTTTTGAGCCGGTAGACTGAGCGGCGTGACTGACTCGAGAATCACCCCGGACTCGCAGACCCCCATCCCCACCAAATGGGTGGGCCCCATTCACATCTCCGGCCCCGTGCTGAGCGGCGCCGTGGAAGTCCCGCTCGCCACGTATGAAACGCCGCTGTGGCCTTCGTGCAACCGCGGCGCGGATGTCTCGCGCATGGTGGAGGGGGGTATCCGCGTCTGCGTGGCCGATGAGCGCATGTCCCGCTCGGTGCTTTTTATTGCCGACGACGCCGCAGCGGCTCTCCGCGCGGTCACCGACATCGCGGCGCGGCGTTCCGAGTGGGAACGGGTGGTGGCCGGGCAGTCGCGCTTCGCGCGCCTGCTGGATATCCACCCGGAAGTGGTGGGGAATTTGCTTTTTGTGCGTTTCGAATTCTCCACCGGGGATGCCTCGGGTCACAATATGGCCACCCAGGCAGCTGAAGCTCTTATGGGTGCAATATCAGCGGTGTGCCCGGAGCTGACCTACGGGTCCATTTCCGGGAATTACTGCATTGATAAAAAGCCCTCCGCCGTCAACGGGATTCTGGGGCGCGGGCGGCGCACCATCGCGGATATGTTCATTCCGGATGAGGTGATCGCCAAGCGGCTGCGCAGTGACGCGCACAGAATTGCCGAGCTGAATTACCGCAAGAACTGGGTGGGCTCCACGCTCGCCGGGGCGGTGCGTTCGGCCAACGCCCACTATGCCAATATGCTGCTGGCGGTGTACCTGGCCACCGGCCAGGATGCCGCCAATATCGTGGAAGGATCCCAGGGCTTCACCCACGTGGAAGAACGCGCAGGCGGGCTCTATGTATCCTGTACCCTCCCGAATCTCATCGTGGGGACGGTGGGCAACGGCAAGGACCTGCCAGGTATTGAAGCGGTCATGGAACGTATGGACCTGGCGGATCGGAGCCGGCCGGCCGGGGAGAACTCCCGGCGCCTGGCGGCCATGATTGCCGCCACCGTTTTGTGCGGGGAGCTATCCCTGCTGGCTGCGCAAACGAATCCGGGTGAGCTCATGCACGCGCACCGTAAATTTGAACGCGGCGGGGCACCCGCGCCCCGTGCGGCTCAGCAGCAGCCACGCGTTAAGGAGAACTAAGTGAATATCGGTATTGACGCACTTGCCT
The DNA here is from genome assembly GCF_028864145.1 of Actinotignum schaalii. Taxonomy (GTDB): domain Bacteria; phylum Actinomycetota; class Actinomycetes; order Actinomycetales; family Actinomycetaceae; genus Actinotignum; species Actinotignum schaalii_B. Next base: position 64,237 of record NZ_JARBHJ010000006.1, read on the forward strand.
GCGCTACTTCGCATTACTGCCTGCCGCTCGCGGATATGGCGGAGGCTCTGGACGTGCCCGTGGGTAAGTACCACGTGGGGCTCGGCCAAGAACATATGAGCATCCCGGCCCTCGATGAGGATGCCGTGACCCTGGGGGCCCAGGCCGGGGCGCGCCTCCTGGCCGCCACCGGCACGGAGGGAATCCGCACCGTCATTTTCGCCACCGAATCCGGCGTGGATCAGTCGAAATCCGCCGGGGTTTTCCTGCATGCCCTCCTCGGGTTGCCGCTCCATGTGCGCACCGTGGAAATGAAGGAAGCCTGCTACGGGGGGACCGCGGCGCTACAAAGCGCCCTCGGTATTGTGGCGCGCCACCCGAAAGAAAAAGTGCTGGTCATCGCCGCGGATATCGCGCGGTACGCGGCGGGTGGATCCGGGGAACCCACCCAGGGAGCCGGCGCGGTGGCTTTCCTGGTGAGCGCGCAGCCGCGCCTGCTGACTATCCCCGCGGTGAGCGGTGTTTACACCGCGGATATCAACGATTTCTGGCGCCCGAATGACTCCAGCACCCCGCTGGTAGACGGCCACCTCTCCATGGATGCCTATATGGATGCCCTCACCGGGGCCTATGATGACTACCTCGCCCAAGGCGGCATCCCCGCAGCTCAGCTGGCTCGTTTCGTGCACCATCAGCCCTTCGGGAAAATGGCTCGCAAAGCCCACGCCCGTCTCATGGCCCATACGAACGATCCGCGCGGAGATGAGGTGATCGAAACCGGCCTCACCTACGGGCGCCAGATCGGCAACTCCTACACAGCCGCCCTCTATATTGGCATCCTTTCCCTCCTAGGTACCGACCCGGCCGATCTGACCGATACCCCCATCGGGCTCTTCTCCTACGGCTCGGGCGCGGTGGCGGAATTCTTCGCCGGTATCCCGGTGGCCGGCTACCGGGAGCGGCTGCGGGAAACCGGGGCGGATGCCGCGGGGGTCGCCGCGCTGCTCGCCGCGCGGGAAACTATCGATTTCCCCACCTACCGGGTTTTACACGGTGCTCTGCGCACGGATTCCGCCGATTTTTCGACGCCGCAGCAGACCACCGCACCTTTCCGCTTCGCCGGGGTGAGTTGCGGGGTGCGCCAGTACGAGGTGCGGGCCGAGGGGTAATACGCCAGGCCGGGGCGAAGCCGGCGCTCAAAATCAGGGCGGAGCCGCGCGCCACGTGAACACTGCTGGGCAGTGGGGAGTGGAGCGGGGCAGCGTCGTCGTACCAAGATGGCGACACCCACATGTACGGCACCCCGCAAAATAATCGTATGCCGTAGTGAAACTCGACCATACTGGAGGTGAGCTACCCGCACCACCCCGGGCGAAACTCGGGAGTCTCCGAAATCTGATACAGTTTTTCTGCGCGTGTCAAGTGACGAAAGACTTAGGAGACAGTACGATGGGGAACATGACTCAACGACCCGCAGATGTGGAACCGAACTGGAGCGTCTCCGGCGGCGACCACCATCCTGATACCGAATACACGATTTACACAGTTGTTCATCGCCCGGCCGGTAGCCCGGCCCCCGCGGATCTTTCCGATGCCACGGCGCGCATTGATGAAGTTATTGCCGCGCACCCGGAAGTCACCCTGCGTGGCTTCTACGATCTGTCCAATTTGCACGAGCATGCCGATCTCATGGTGTGGGTGCACGGGAAAGACCTTGCCCCGCTCCAGGATTTCATGCGGGACCTGCGCACCACTCCGCTTTTTGAGAATCTCGATGTGACCTGGCAGGTTCCCGGTGTGCACGTGGCCGCGGAATTCAACCGCATGCACGCCCCGGCCTTCCTGGTGGGTGATAAACCGCTGAGCTGGCTGTGTACCTATCCCTTCGTGCGGCACGCGGAGTGGTACCTCATGGACGGCAAGGAACGCGCCGTGCATCTGCGTGAACACGGCATGGCCGCCTCGAAATTTGAGGGGATCCTCGCCAATACCGTCGCGTGCTTCGGGATGTCGAATTACGAGTGGATGCTCGCTTTTGAAGCTGAAGATCCCACCCAGATTGTGGACCTCATGCGCGCCATGCGCTACACCCAGGCGCGGCGCTGGATGAAGCGTGAAACGCCCTTCTTCTTCGGGCGCCGCTGCGAAACCAGCGAGCTCGCCAAGATTCTGCGCTACGAAGCCTAAACAGTGCTTATTCCGTGAGCGGTGTTTACCACCGCGGAACGTGCACGGATAAGCAGCGCTTACACAGGAGATTCATGGACTACCAAGCCAGTCAACAGACCAGCGCCGCCCTGGTGGCCGAACGGAAAGCTCCGCGTGCCACGCGCATCACTCGCGCTCCGGGCGAGCATATTCTGGCGGGAAGCCCCGCAGTGCAGCACGCCGCCGCGCGCGGGGAGCACTGGGTGAGTGAACCCACCGCCTATGACGCCATTGTGCTCGCTTCCTTTGGCGGGCCTAACGGTCAGGAAGACGTACTGCCCTTCCTCCGCAATGTCACGGCAGGGCGGGGCATTCCCGATGATCGCCTCGAAGAAGTGGCGGTGCATTATCGGCTCAACGGGGGCAGTTCGCCCATTAACGGGCAAAACGCGGCCTTGCGTGCCCGCCTGGAAAGCGAACTTGCCCGGCGCGGCCACAATATTCCCGTCTACTGGGGTAACCGCAATTGGGAGCCCTATATTTGGGAAGTGGTGCGCGATGCCTATGAAGATGGCCACCGCACGCTGCTGGCGGTGCCTACCTCGGCGTATTCGGGATATTCCTCCTGCCGCCAATACCGGGAGGATTTCGCGGACGCGCTCGAATACGCGCAAATCCCCGAGGATATGCGGGTGGATAAACTGCGGGAATTCTTCGATCATCCCGGTTTCGTGGTGCCCTTTATTGAGGGCCTTGCGGCTGCCTATACGCAGATGCGGGAGCGCGGTTTCGCGGCGGAAGAGATTGAAGTCCTCTTCACTACGCATTCCATTCCCAACCGCGCCAATGAGCTTTCCGGCCCGCCCGAGCTGGGCGGTGGGCTCTACCTGCGCCAGCACGAAGCGGTGCGCGATGCCATCCGTAGCGCGGTGGAGGAGCAGGTGGGGGCCCATCTGAGCTGGCAGATGGTTTTCCAGTCCCGTTCCGGCCCGCCGCATATTCCGTGGTTGGAACCCGATATTAATGATGTTATCGAAACGCTGCCGGGGCGCGGGCGGCGGGCTGTCGTCGTCGTTCCTATCGGTTTTGTATCCGATCACATGGAAGTGCTGTGGGACCTCGATAATGAGGCCCGGGCGACGGCGCAGCAGTGCGGCCTGGCTTTCGCGCGGGTTTCCACCCCGGAAGAGCATCCGGCTTTCGTGGCCGGGTTGGCGGATCTGGTGGAGGAACGCCTGGAGGGGCGTCCGCGCGCGCAGCGGGCCCACCTCACTGAGATGGGCCCGTGGTTCGATCTGTGCCCGGCGCATTCGTGCCGGAATCCGCACCTCCCCGAACTGCGCGCCATTGGCGGCTTTATCGGGGAAGGCGTGGACGCGTAATTATTCGGTGGCCTCGGCGGCTGCGGTACCGGTAGCGCAGCTATTGCCGGTATCGCCGGCTGCCAGCCGTTTCGTTTCGCCTTCTACCTGGCGTGCGGCCTGCTGGGCAACCTCGGTGTCCACGCTTTCCGGGAAGAGTACCGCGCGGTAATAGCGCAGCTCGTCGATGGAATCGTAAATATCACCGAGGGCCCGGTGGTGCCCGAACTTCTCCGGGGACACAAAATACGCCTTGGGGTACCAGCGCTTCGTCAGCTCCTTAATGGAGGAGACATCAATAATGCGATAGTGGAGGTAATCGACCAGCTCAGGCATGTATGCGGTGAGGAAGGTCTTATCGGTACCCACCGAATTACCGCCCAGCGGTGCCTTACCTTCCGGCACCCGCTCCTTGAGATAGGCAAGCACCTGGCTCTGCGCCTGCGCCACACTCACCCCGGTCTCCCATTCATTAATGAGACCGGAGGACGTATGCATATCGCGCACAAAATCGTTCATCTGCGCGACCGCCGCAGCGGAGGGCTTAATAATAATATCGATGCCCGCGTCCACCGGGTGGAGGTTGCCGTCCGTCACAACAACGGAAATTTCCACCAGCTCATCGACGCGGGGATCCAAGCCTGTCATTTCGCAATCGATCCAGACAATCGGATCGTTTAGATCGTGGTAACTCACCCCTCCATTCTAAGCACACGCGCGCGAGCGGGCGGGTGCGGTCCGCGTGGGGATGGGATAGCACGACGACGCCGCCAGCTGGCAGCGGGGACTGTGGCCACGCGGGCGGTGCTGCCGGGCGACCCGGTCACCCGGTGCTGCCGGGTGGTGCCGCGGAACAGCCCGAAACAAAAGCGCCCCCGAAAGGATTCGAACCTTCGACCGACGGATTAGAAGTCCGGTGCTCTATCCACTGAGCTACAGGGGCCTGGCACGCTGCGCCTGGCGCAGAAGCGGCGCTCTTAATGTACCCGAATCGGCGGCGGGGTTAAAACTACGCGCCCGCGTCAAAATGGTGAACAATAGAGGGGTGGCTCAATATCGTGATGTTCCTCGTCTTATCGCTCGCACTATCGACGCGCTCGATAAAGCGCGATTTCCCCTTGCCCTGCCCGGCTCGCGCGATATAGAAGCGGAGCGCACCCAGCTCATCACCCAGCTGAAAAACCGGGTGCTCCCGCGAATGCAACGCGAGGCCACCCCTGCGGTGGTGGTGCTTGGCGGCTCCTCGGGGGCCGGAAAATCCACCCTCTTCAATTCGCTTTTCGGGGAAGAACTCTCCGCTGCCTCGGTGCTGCGCCCCACCACCCGCACCCCGGTGATCGCCGTGCACCCGGATGATGCTCCGCTCCTGGAAGGCCACGTACTCACCACCCTGGCCGAGGTACGTGAAAGTGCCGGCGCAATCCCCGGGCTGGTGCTGGTAGACGCCCCCGATCTTGATTCCGTGGACGCGGATAACCGCGCCCTGGCCCGCACCCTCCTCAATAGCGCCGACCTGTGGATTTTTGTGACCACCGCCTCCCGCTACGGGGATGCCACCGCCTGGTCGGTGCTCACCGATGCACACGGGCGCGGGGTGACCACCGCGGTGGTACTCAACCGGGTCCCGGCCAGTGCTGCCCCCACGGTGCGCGCGGACCTGGCGCGCCGGATGGAAAGCTCCGGGCTGGGGGACTCCCCGCTCCTCATCGTGGCCGATAACGGCCCCACCGCCGGGCTCCTTCCCCCCGCTAGCGTGGCCGAGCTGCGCCAGTGGCTCGAATCCATGTCCGAAACCGGCTTCGGTCAGGCACTCATCACCCGGGCGGATGCCGCCATGTTCCCGCATATGGGCGAACGCCTGGAACATATAGCCGCCGCGGTGGAAATGCAGGCGGAAGCCGTGGAACACCTGCGCGCCACGGTGGAAAAGTCCGCCACCGCCCCGCGCGAAGCCCTGCGCAAAGCTGCCCTCAGCGGACGCTTTGGAGCCGGGGCGCCTACCACCGCCTGGCTTTCCGCAGCCTCCAGCGGGGGGCCGCTCGCCGGTATTAACCCGGCCGCCAGCCCCGGCCTGGGGGCGCGCGGACGTATCGGGGCCCGCGACGCCGCCATGACCACCGTGTTTGAAGCGGTCCGCACCGCCGCGGATGTCACCCTCACCCAGCAGCTCAGCGATGCCAGCGACGCAATTCTTAGCTCCTGGGCGGGTGGGGTGATTGACACTCGCGAACTCGCGGCAAGCGCTCGCGCCGCCCTCGATCTGGACGCCATCCGTTTTCGGGCCTTTTCCGCGTGGATGAGTTACCTGAAGGCTACCGCGCAGGCCGCACCGCACAATCGCTGGTTCGGCACCGCCGGGATGGCCGCGGTACTCGGGGCCGCGGCCGGGGGAGTGAACGGGGCACGCAGCCTAGCCGACGGGCTCTACCGGGGCGGGGCTGTGCGCGAGGCCCGCGAAGAACTAGCCCGGCTCCTCGACGGGGCAATCACCGAGGTCACGGAAGTATTTCGTAACCAGCTTGGCGATGTGGAGCTCGGTTCGGGGCGCACGCTCCGGCTGCGTGCCGTCGAATTTAAAGACAGGTTCTAGTGGAGGAAGGGAAGAAGCTCATGGACACAGCCACCGTGACCGCGCGCTTGGAGCAGCTGCGCGGCGTCGTCGCTCAAGGAAAAGATCTGTTCGATCCGTATGTGCTGCAGCGCGCCGAACGGGAACTGGGGGAAATCTCCGGGCGCCTGGAGGCGGGGCTCGGCCTGACGGTGGCGGCGCTCGCGGGTGGTACCGGTTCGGGTAAGTCCACGCTCTTCAATGCGCTTACCGAGCTCAATTTCGCGGACGCGGGGGACGTGCGGCCCACCACCATGGATATCACGGCTTGCGTGTGGTCCGCGGCGGCCCGCCCCGTGCTCGAGGCGCTCGGCGTGAAACCGGAGCGCACCATTTCCCATAATTCGCTGCTGAGCAGCTCGAAGCGCGAGCTTGATTCCCTGGTGCTCCTTGACCTGCCCGATCACGATTCGGTAAGCCTGGGTAATTCCGCGCTCGTCAACCGCATTTTGCCGCTCGTGGACGTGCTGGTGTGGGTGCTCGACCCGCAAAAATACGCCGATCACCTCATTCACGATTCCTATATCGCGGCGATGCGCGAACGCGCCGACCGCATGATCGTGGTCCTCAACCAGATCGATACCCTCCCGGAGGGCGGCACGGAGGCCATCACCGCGGATATCCGCAAGCTGCTGCGCGCGGACGGCATCGCTGATTCTGTCCCGATTTTCCCGGTTTCGGCGCTGCACCGGCGCGGGCTGGAGCCGCTGCGCGACGCCCTGAAGAAGGCAGCTGGGCTCACGAATGCCGCGCTGGAAACCACCGGTGCGTACCTTGATGAGATCGGGGCGCGCCTGGGCGAGGGCCTCGAGGCCGCGCCGGTGCATCTGGAGGCGGAGAAGGCTGAGGAGATCGCGCGCGGGCTCTCGGTGGCTTCCGGGGTGCCGGCGGTGGCCGAGGCGATTGCCGGGGTGGGCTGGCATGCCCGCGCGGTGGCGCCGCCCGAGCAGCCCGCCGCCGCGGTGGTGGACGCGCATCGGGAGGCCTGGCTCGCGCACGCGAGCAGCGGCCTGCCCCAGCTGTGGGCGCGCCGCGTGGATGAGCAGGTGAGCGACGCAGCGTCCCTGCGCCGCGCCATTGGTGGGGCTTTGCGCGCCGTTCCGGTGCGGGCCGGTGGGCGCGGGGCCCTGCTTGGTGGTGTGCTCGCCGGGATACTGCTTGCCGCGGCGTGCATTGGCGCGGGCGTCGCGGCGGTGGCGCCGTGGTGGGCGGCGGCTCTTGGTGCGGTGGTTGCGGTGCTGTGCGGTTTCGCCCTGGGATGGTGGGCACGACGCCGCAGCGCAGCTGCCCGGGCGCGAGCCTACCAGCGCGCGGTGAATAAGGAACTGGGCGCGGTGGTGGAGAAGCATTGCGTTGCTCCGGCGCGAGAGGTGCTCGACCAGTACGCGCGCGTGCGCCAGGTGGTGCGCGGGGAGTAGCTGGTGAGCTATTCACAGGCCGCTGAAATGTCATGGTTATCCACAAGCAGGCTCATGCGGATAGCCGGGCGAGCGTGAGCGGGTCATGATGGTGTCCACCGCCCGCCCGGGGCGGTGGAAAGGACAGCATCATGGTTAATGACACCATCGTCGCGGTACGTGGATATGCCGGCGGCAACCCGAAAGTTTACGAGAATGCCACCAGTGGGGATGTCACCACGGTCAATCTTGGAGTGACCCCGCGCTATTTCTCGCGGGAAACGAACCGCTTTGAGGACGGCAATACTATTTGGTACACGGTGCGGGCGCGCGGTACCCTCGGCCGTAATATCCAAACATCGGTAACAACCGGCACTCCGCTGCTGGTGCGCGGGCGGCTCGATATGCGCGAATGGACCGGTAAGGACGGTTCCACCATGCGCGGGCTCACTCTCTTTGCCGATGCCGTGGGAGTCGAGCTCACCACCGGGCGGGCCAGCTTCGTTAAAGTTCGCCCCGATCCGGCTGCGGAAACAAATGGCGGATCGGCTGGCACGGTGAGCTCCGCGGATACAGCGGCCGGGGAAAGCACGCCGGGGGATAGCCGCTGGCTCGCAGAGGAGTCGGATTCTTCTGAAGCGTCGGGTGAACCGCTCGGGCGAGCGGGAATAGGTGTGCCGCCTCCGGGGATGTCACCCGATGTGATGTCACCTGGAGGAATCTCTCCTGACGTGATGTCAGCGGATGAAGCTTTGCGCTCGGATCCGTCAGGTGGCGCATGGTGATGCTGAAAATGCCTCTACTCACCCGTTGTTCTGATAGGTACACTACAAGCATGCCCGGGTTTCATTCCTTGGAACAAACCCCGGACCACTTCACTATTTCCGCGCCTAGTTATTGAGGGGAGGGATGTAATGATGAGTATCAATATTGGTGAAGAAATGCTTGATCGCCTCGAAGAGCTTGCGGGTGACAACGCCGAAATAGTGGCACACGAGGCCATCGAAGATGCCCTCGACCTCATTGAGGCGGAGAAGATCTGGGCGGATGTTGAGTCCGGCAAAGAGCGGCTCATACCTTTTGATGAGGTGGTGCGTCATCTTGGGTTGGAAGATTAGTGTCACCTCCGAGGCGGGAAAGAGTCTTGGCCGCCTTGATCCGGCTACCAGACTCGTTAGCGATTCTTTTACCACCACGTAGATATCAACAGTGTGCCGCGATGGCATACTTATCTACTCGAGAAAATCCCATTCCATCCCGGTTCCAGTCACATCGGGGGGGGGACTTTTCGCGGGCGGCTCGGTACACTGGTCTGGGCCGCTCGCGCAACACCTAGCGCGATGCGCGGCACTGAATCGCGAATCAGGACGGGATAAGTGGCTGAATACATTTACCAGATGATCCACGCTTCCAAGCGTGTGGGGGATAAGACCATCCTTGACGACGTCACCATGGCGTTTTTCCCCGGAGCCAAGATCGGCATGGTCGGTCCGAACGGTGCCGGTAAATCAACAATCTTGAAGATCATGGCCGGGCTGGATGAGCCCTCCAACGGGGAAGCGCGCCTCTCCCCGGGCTACACGGTGGGTATCCTCCTCCAGGAACCTCCCCTCGAAGAGGACAAGACTGTCCTGGAAAACGTGCAGCTGGGCCGTAAGGACATTCTGGAGAAGATCACCCGTTTCAACGCCATCGGTGAAGAAATGGCGAATCCGGATGCGGACTTCGATGCCCTCATGGAAGAAATGGGCAAGCTGCAAACGGAAATTGATGCCGCCAACGCCTGGGATCTGGACTCCCAGCTGGAGCAGGCCATGGCCGCACTTCGCTGCCCTCCGGGGGATACCCCGGTGTCCGTGCTTTCCGGTGGGGAACGCCGCCGCGTGGCCCTGTGCCGCCTGCTGCTGGAAGCCCCGGACCTGCTTCTCCTTGACGAACCGACGAACCACCTGGATGCCGAATCCGTGCTGTGGCTCGAAAAGCACCTGAAATCCTACGCGGGCGCGGTTATCGCCATCACCCACGACCGGTACTTCCTGGACAATATGGCGCAGTGGATTGCGGAAGTGGACCGCGGCCGCCTCTACCCCTATGAGGGCAACTACTCGACCTACCTGGAAACCAAGAAGGATCGTCTGGAAATCCAGGGCAAGAAGGACGCCAAGCTCGCCAAGCGCCTCAAAGATGAACTTGAGTGGGTGCGCTCCTCGGCGAAGGGCCGCCAGGCCAAGTCGAAGGCACGTCTGGAACGCTACGAAGAAATGGCAGCGGAAGCCGAACGTACCCGCAAGCTCGACTTCGAAGAAATCCAGATTCCGCCGGGGCCGCGGCTGGGCAATGTGGTTATCGAAGCGAAGAACCTCAAGAAGGGCTTCGGGGATCGCGTGCTTATCGATGGGCTGTCCTTCTCGCTGCCGCGTAACGGCATCGTGGGTATTATCGGCCCGAACGGCGTGGGTAAAACCACCCTCTTCAAGACCATCGTCGGCCTCGAGCCCCTCGATGGCGGGGAGCTGAAGATCGGGGAAACGGTGAAGATCTCCTACGTGGATCAGAACCGCGCCGGTATCGACCCGGAGAAGAGCCTGTGGGAAGTTGTTTCTGACGGTCTGGATTACATCCAGGTCGGCCAGGTGGAAATGCCTTCGCGCGCCTACGTTTCCGCATTCGGCTTCAAGGGCCCGGATCAGCAGAAGAAGGCCGGGGTGCTTTCCGGTGGCGAACGCAACCGCCTCAACCTCGCCCTCACCCTCAAGCAGGGCGGCAACCTGCTGCTCCTTGACGAACCGACCAACGACCTGGACGTGGAAACCCTGTCCTCCCTGGAAAACGCGCTTTTGCAGTTCCCGGGTTGCGCCGTGGTCATCACCCACGACCGCTGGTTCCTTGACCGCGTGGCCACCCACATCCTCGCCTACGAAGGCACCGATGAGGATCCCTCGAAGTGGTACTGGTTCGAAGGCAACTTCGAAGGCTACGAGAAGAACAAGGTGGAACGCCTGGGTGAAGCCGCACTCAACCCGGGTGCCGGTGCTCATCGTAAGCTGACGCGCTAAAATCTAGCTGCTATTCGGCCCGCTCGCAGATAGCGTGCGACGCAGGCGAGTCCCGCGCCACGCTAATGCGTAGGAGCCTGCTGGATGCAGGCGGGAGCGCGCGGATTAGTTCCGCCGGTTAGCAGCGATAAATATACGGATATGAGGTAGCTGTTCGGTTATTGTGATAGCCGAACAGCTACCTCATTCGCTGTTATGGTCAGGTATCGATTTAAGTGCGGGTGGTTCATGCTTCGAAGGCTTGGAGTGCGATGGTGGGGTTATTGCGTACCGCGGCTCTCAGCTGGTTCTCATCCCATTCCTGGATACCATGCTGGAGTGCTTTGCGTGCTTGCGGCGTGCACGCTGCTCCGAATTCATCAATAACAAAAAGGATGATTTCTTCCAGGCAGGGCCGGAACCTGCGCCCACCCACCGGGAAATGAACATCAGCAATACGCGGAGTGCGAGCATTATTCTTAGTACGCCGGCGTGAGCGGCGAGAATGATTACCACCCAGGAGTAAAGCGTGCGTCCATTCATCGCGGTGGGAATGTACCTGGACATGTGCGCAGGGGATATTTGAGCGTGGTGAGCGAATATAATCCCAGCGCACCAGGGGCTCTTTTCCAACCCTGCCATGAATCACCGAGAACGTGGACTCATTGACAGCTAGTAAACCGGTTTCCTGATTGAGGAAAACTTCGTAATCGAAACGGATAAGGTTGCGTCCGTTAGTGTGGTGTATCTGTATCCCGCGGTGATCCTCGTGTCGGCATGCACAAAGGCGACCATCGCGGGTACCTTTCGAATCAACTCTTACCTATCCTCGAA
>NZ_JARBHJ010000070.1 GCF_028864145.1 Actinotignum schaalii
ATTTATGCGTGCACCTCGCGTAGCAGCGCCGCGATTTTCTCCGAATCCTCCACGCTCAACGGCACCTGCGGGGCACGCATCAACGGCGAGCACTCCACCCCACACAAACGCACCCCCTCCTTAATCGCAGCAATGAAAATATCACCGATCTCATACACCGCAGCCAAACGAGTAATCTTCCCCAACTCAACAGCCGCCCCCGCAACGTCTCCAGCCTCATAAGCCGCATGCATCGCCGCGAAAACCTCAGGGATAAGATTCGTCAAGCCAGAGAGCACCCCAGCCCCACCACACACCCGATTCCCAATGTAATACTCATCAAAACCAGAAAGTACCGCGAAATCCGCACGCACCTTCCGCACCTCACGAATCACCCGCCGCGTATGACTCTGAGTATCCACCGTATCCTTAAGCGCCACAATATTCGCATGCCGGCCAGCCAACTCCGCCACCAACTCCGGACTCAAATCCGCACCCGTACGCTCCGGGAAGTTATAAAGCATCACCGGCAGCTGCGTCGCACCCGCAACCGCATCATAAAAATCAAGCGCCCGCCCATACGAATGCCCGAAATAGAACGGCGGAAGAGCAACCACACCATCAACCCCGGCCGCCTCAGCTGCGGCGATATTCTCCAGCACCTCACCCAGCCGGACCGCACTCACCCCGGCCAACACCTGGAAGCGCCCCGCGGCCTGCTTGACCGCAAACTTCAAGAACTCGGCCTTCTCCTCGGTGGCAAAGGAGAAAAACTCCCCGATCGAACCGAAGAAAAGCACCCCGTTGAGCTCGGACTCGGCAAGACGATCAATATGGGCAGCCATCGCCGGATAATCAATCGCACCCGAATCATCGATCAACGTGACCGACGGGCAATACACACCAGAAAACATTCCAACC
>NZ_JARBHJ010000071.1 GCF_028864145.1 Actinotignum schaalii
TCAACCTCAGGAAAAAACTCGCAGCCCTGGGCCTGGACTGCGGCGCCCACACCATCCACACCCACCTGGACATCGAGAACAAACCCTCTCCAACCACCATATGGCGGATCCTGAAAAAAGCAGGAGCCATCACACCCCAACCACAAAAACGCCCTAAAAACTCCTATATACGTTTCCAGGCAGAACTACCCAACGGCACCTGGCAATCCGATTTCACTCACTGGCCCCTTGCCGATAAGACCGACACGGAAATCATTTCCTGGCTTGATGACCACTCCCGCTACCTCCTCCACATCAGCGCCCACCCACGCATCACCGGTACCACCGTCACCGCTACTTTCACCCAGACAGCCATGAACTATGGTCTACCCGCCTCAACCCTCACCGATAACGGCATGGTCTACACAACCCGCCTAGCAGCCGGAAATAAAAACAAAAACTATCAACCCAACGCTTTCGAACAACTCCTAGCCGACTACGCCATCACCCAGAAAAACGGGCGTCCTGGACATCCCACCACCCAAGGCAAAATCGAAAGATTCCACCAAACCCTCAAAAAATGGTTACGAGCCCAACCCCCAATAGACACTCTCGACGAACTCAACAACCTCCTAGAGGACTTCCAAACCATCTACAACACCACCCGCCCCCACCGCTCCCTCGCGAATAAAACACCCCACGAGGCCTACCACGCCCGCCCTAAAGACGGTCCCACTATCTCCCACGACGGCCAGGACTGGAGAGTGCGTATCG
>NZ_JARBHJ010000072.1 GCF_028864145.1 Actinotignum schaalii
CCGGATACCCACAAGAGTTTAGCCTCGCGCACCTGGTTTTCATCCAGGTCCGTGTCCTTAATCTGTAGGTCAGGGGCCGAGGGCTCACGGTAGAAGAAGAATGGGAAATGCTCAGGTGGGATAATCTCGCAGAAAGTAACAGGCGTGTTCAGGGTCTTGTCAACGATCACGTATTCATCCGATACACCAAGTCGGCGCATTTCCAGGCGTACCCACCGCCCGAAGGGGTCATCACCTACCCCGGTGAGGGTGGCACAGTCTTCTCCCAGGCGTGCTGCTGCTACTGCCACGTTGGTGGGAGAGCCTCCCAGGAATTTCCCGAACGTTGTGACTTCTTCGAGAGTGCAGTTGGTTTGCAGGGGATAAATATCGACGCCGCAGCGTCCGATTGTTAGTACATCATGGACGACCATGTCCATCACTTCCTTATCTGTGGTTTATTCGGTGCGTTCGAACGACATTGTTGCTTCATAGGTGCCCTCGGAAGGCCACCGCACCGTTGTGGCCTTCGCGCGCGTGTAGAATCGCACGCCTTCGGGGCCGTGGATATGGGTATCTCCCATAAGAGAGTCTTTCCATCCACCAAACGAGTAGTACGCCACGGGCGTGGGGATAGGAACGTTGATACCGACCATGCCAGCTTCAACTTCCAGCTCGAAACGACGTGCCAGGCCACCATCGTTGGTGAAGATCGCTGCTCCGTTACCGTAAGGCGAGGAATTAAC
>NZ_JARBHJ010000073.1 GCF_028864145.1 Actinotignum schaalii
TTTGTCAAGCATGCAAGGTTATTGAGGTCGAAAAGCTCAATAACCCGGACTTTCTGTTGGTATAGCAAGGGAAAGTCCGGGTATTAGCAACCATTTCTGTCTATTTACCCGGTACTTTTGGGGGTACAACCCAAGGGGTGGAGATTTGTACCCCCAAACCGGGGTACGCGACGAAAATAAAAGGGGCGATTTGAGGAACAGCGCCTCCGTTCGGGACTGCGAGATAGATTTACACGCTGATAGTATTGAGATGCCGGCGAAAAGAGGGTCAGGGATCCTCTTCCCCCACCGAGGGGATAGCTGGCTCCTACTTTTTACCCGCCCCCGGCTACCCAATACTGGTAGCGAGCGGCTCAACATGGGTCAAGATGTTCTTCAATGTATGCCCCTGGGCGATGCTGCGGGGAGATTTTCACGCGATGACGGCTCGGTGTCGAGCGCAAGTTTCTCGAACGGAAAGGCTTCTAACAATGAGAACAGACGAGGAACTACTTGCCGAAATTGAAAGCGATGCGGACATTGATCCCGAACGGCTTATCACGGATCCAGAACGAGTAAAAATAGCTGCCGCACAAATTCGGATCAAAATCGTAGAGGGTGTCAAATAGTTTGTGTAAATGCTTGATTTGAGTAAGAAATTGAGGATTAACTATGACTATGACTGATGTTCCTGATACTGCTAATGGCTCTACTGCTGATGCTTT
>NZ_JARBHJ010000074.1 GCF_028864145.1 Actinotignum schaalii
TTTGTCAAGCATGCAAGGTTATTGAGGTCGAAAAGCTCAATAACCCGGACTTTCTGTTGGTATAGCAAGGGAAAGTCCGGGTATTAGCAACCATTTCTGTCTATTTACCCGCTTTTCGTATCCCTCACGAATTTTCTCATTCTTCTCCTTCGTGCTCGCCCTCGCGTTCCGCTTCCAAACCGCGGCGTTCCGTATTCAAACGGCGCAGTGTAGCGCGTACTTCGTTTTCACGATGCCGGTGCCATAGCGCAAGGCCGAGTAACGCAAAGGTGACAAGGCGGGGATAAGAGCGTAGTCGTACCAACGACCACCTGCTAATGCGCTCCCAATGCAGCCTCCCAGAGTAGCTCCGACTGCAAGTTGTGAGAAATAGAAATACCTTTTTGAGCGCATATTCCTCCCTCCTTCTTATTCATTCCACAGTAATTGACACTTTCATTATAACGTGACCCCCGTCTCATGTGTGGAACTTTGGCTTATGTATTTCGGTATTTCCGCGATATACACGTAGCGCAGGTGGGCCGGTAACCGTAAGGCGTTCCGGGCCCCCCCGCCCCCTCAGGGCTGCCGCTCGGGGGGGAGTTTTTTTAGATTTCCCCCGCCGGGCCCGCGCGTGGGG
>NZ_JARBHJ010000075.1 GCF_028864145.1 Actinotignum schaalii
CTCGGATCACCACTCGCTAGCCAATTCCCCGAGGCATATCGCAGGCTACAACGTCCTTCTTCGGCCCATACGCACCAAGGCATCCACCAAACGCCCTACAACACCAAAAAACAAAACACAAGAAACTCAAAACAAAATCGTCAATTACGCAAAATCACAAACAAACACACAACCAAAACCAAAAAAGGCCCTGGCATAAACATGTTTGCCATATAAAGATGCTCACGCTCACTATGCGACAACCAACCACCACACCAACACCACAACCAACCAACAAAACAAACAGTCCCATCAGCCAGCCACGGGCAGTAACAGACAAGCTAGTGTCCGAAT
Source organism: Actinotignum schaalii (assembly GCF_028864145.1). GTDB lineage: Bacteria > Actinomycetota > Actinomycetes > Actinomycetales > Actinomycetaceae > Actinotignum > Actinotignum schaalii_B. The sequence continues at coordinate 334 of NZ_JARBHJ010000075.1, forward strand.
GCCTAACAGCACGCCCAACCACAACACACAAACAACCCCCACCACACAACACGATGAAAGCAACCTGCATGCCACACATTTTTTACGCGTCCCAAACACAAGAAACAAAACAAAAACAAGCAAACCCACAAACAGGCCCACCCATGCGTCCCTTGCAAAAAAATCCTTAGAAAGGAGGTGATCCAGCCGCACCTTCCGGTACGGCTACCTTGTTACGACTTCGTCCCAATCGCCAGCCCCACCTTCGACCGCTCCCCCCAAAAAATGGTTAG
>NZ_JARBHJ010000076.1 GCF_028864145.1 Actinotignum schaalii
CTAACCATTTTTTGGGGGGAGCGGTCGAAGGTGGGGCTGGCGATTGGGACGAAGTCGTAACAAGGTAGCCGTACCGGAAGGTGCGGCTGGATCACCTCCTTTCTAAGGATTGTTTGCAGGAGACGTTATAATCGGTGGGCTATTGGGGTTTGCTGGTTTTTGTTTTGTTTCTTGTTTGGGACGCGTAAAAAGAGATGCTTGAGAAGGCTTTCTTTCTTGTTTGTTTTCTTGGGTGTTGTGTGGTTGGGCGTGCTGTTAGGCATTCGGACACTAGCTTGTCTGTTTACCGCCTGTGAGCAGTTGGTGAGGGTTTGTCCTTGTTTTCTGTTTGTGGTGTTGGTGTGGTGGTTGGTTGTCGCATAGTGAGCGTGAGCATCTTTATAACAAGCATGTGGTGCCGAAGGCTTTGGTTTTTGGTTGTGTGTTTGTTTGTGATTTTGCGTAATGTTTTTGTTTTGAGTTTCTTGTGTTTTGTTTTTTTGGTGTTGTAGGGCGTTTGGTGGATGCCTTGGTGCGTATGGGCCGAAGAAGGACGTTGTAGCCTGCGATATGCCTCGGGGAATTGGCTAGCGAGTGGTGATCCGAG
>NZ_JARBHJ010000077.1 GCF_028864145.1 Actinotignum schaalii
TACCCATATCAACATGGAGCGCCCGTGGGAAGACGGTCTAAACATCCGTAAAGGCCGGATCGGGAGCTAACGACACGCCGTCATTAGCAACTATTTTTGTCTATTAACCCGTCCAATAAACAGTCCGCACCCCCTTTTGTCTATTAACCCCAAAAATCCCGCGTCACAGGCGGACCTATGACGCGGGACATCACAGAGTGCCCCCGGCAGGACTTGAACCCGCGACCGATGGATTATGAGTCCACTGCTCTAACCTGCTGAGCTACGAGGGCAGCGCGTAAATTCTAGCAGGCGCGAATTGGTCTGAGCACCAATCACCAGGTTCATCTTTCGCTCCCAATAAAACAGGTAGGGCATAAGGGCGTTCCGGCCTTTAGAGTGCGTCAGACAGGAACGCCCAGCTTTTAATTTATGCGTGCACCTCGCGTAGCAGCGCCGCGATTTTCTCCGAATCCTCCACGCTCAACGGCACCTGCGGGGCACGCATCAACGGCGAGCACTCCACCCCACACAAACGC
>NZ_JARBHJ010000007.1 GCF_028864145.1 Actinotignum schaalii
CCTGAAAGGTGTTCCGGCCACCTGCGCTAGCTGAGGGATTCCTCGTGTGGCTATAGTTGTTCAGCTTGCCCCGGCCGCGCCCGGGCTTCGGCGCGGGAGCGGGGCTATCTTAACCGGGGAAAGCCGCATTGATGGCATCCACGGATGCCTTGGCATCGCCGAGCAGCATATCGGTATTCTCATTAAAGAACAGCGGGTTTTGCACCCCGGCATAGCCGGCATTGCCCATGGATCGCTTGAAGACAATCACCTTCTTGGCATCCCAGACATGCAGCACCGGCATACCCGCGATGGGCGAACCGGGCTCGGAAGCCGAAGGATTGACCGTGTCATTCGCCCCGATAACCAGCACGACATCGGTATCCGCGAAGGAATCGTTGATATCGTCCATTTCCTCCACGATGTCATAGGGGACTTTCGCTTCGGCCAGCAGCACGTTCATATGCCCGGGCAGGCGCCCGGCCACCGGATGGATAGCGAAACGTACCTCAGTTCCGTTATCGCGCAGCTTCTTCGTCAGCTCCGCCACCGGATATTGGGCTTGGGCCACGGCCATACCGTAGCCGGGGGCAATAATCACCGAGCTGGCGTCCGCGAGTTCTTGGGCCACCTCCGCCGCGGTGGTTTCCGTGTGGCTGCCATAGTCACGCGCCTCCCCGGTAACTGCGCCGTCGGACCCAAAACCGCCGAGGATCACAGAAATGAAAGAACGGTTCATGGCCTTGCACATGATGTAGGAGAGGTACGCGCCCGAGGACCCCACCAGCGCTCCGGTAATGATAAGGAGGTCATTGCCGAGGGTGAAGCCGGCCATCGCTGCCGCCCAACCCGAGTAGGAATTGAGCATTGATACGACGACGGGCATATCGCCACCGCCGATCGCGAGCACCATATGTGCCCCGAGCAGCAGCGCAATAATCGTGATGAGGATGAGGGGAATGAGGCCGGCCCCCACCCCGCGGGTCCAGGCGAACCAAATAATTAGCCCCAGGCAGGCCAGGATCGCCAGCAGATTAAGAAGATTACGGGCCGGGAGCACCAGCGGCTTACCGGGAATCTTCCCCGCGAGCTTCAGGTAGGCGCATACCGATCCGGTGAAGGTGATCGCGCCGATGAACACCGCCAAGCCCACTTCGCCCATATGGAAGGCATTTGTGGGGGAGAAATCTTCCCCGGGTTGCTGGAGGAAGGAGTTGTAGCCCACCAGCACCGCTGCCGCGCCCACGAAGGAATGCAGCAGGGCGATGAGTTCGGGCATGCCCGTCATTTCCACGGTGCGGGCCCGCCAAATCCCGATGCCGCCGCCCACCACGAGGGCGAGCACGAGCACCAGCACAATAACTGTGGAAGAAGCTTCCGTGGGGAAGGCGAGAACCACGATAATCGTGGCAACGAGAGCCAACACCATTCCGATGGTGCCTAGAATATTACCTTTCGCCGCGGTTTCCTGTTTGGAAAGCCCGGCCAGGGCAAGGATGAAGAGCAAGGCCGCCACCAGGTAGGCGACGGTTTGCACGCTGAAAGCAACCTTAAGACCACCCAAGCTCGGGGCGGCAAGGGTAACGATGTCGTTAATAGTGGTGAGCACGGCTTAGCTCCTCTTGAACATAGATAGCATGCGCGCAGTCACCAAGAATCCACCGAAAATATTGATGGATGCGATGGTGAAGGCGATGGCGGCAAGGATGGTCACGGCGAGATGTCCCGAACCGAGCTGGAGGATTGCCCCAACCACGATGATTCCAGAAATCGCGTTCGTCACGGACATGAGCGGGGTGTGCAGCGCGTGCGTCACCGAGGTGATGACGTAGAAGCCCACCACGCAGGCCAGCATGAAGACGATTAAATGCGAGGTCATGCCCGGCGGTGCCGTGAAGAGAATCCACAGCGCTACCGCCGCTGCCAACCCGGCCCACAGATAACGCAGTGGGCTGGGGCGGGCCGGTTCAGGCGCAGCCGGAGGTGCGGGAGGTGCCGGAGGCGCGGCCGGTGCGGCCGAGACCTTGATGGGCGGAGGCGGCCAGGCCACCGCTCCCCCGAGGGTGACCAGAATGCCGCGCACAATATCATCCTCGGTATCCAGCACCAGCTGGCCATCCTTTTGCGGGGTGGTGAGTTTGAGGAAATTAACGAGGTTCTGCCCGAAAAGCTGGGAGGCTTGGCCGGGCAGGCGCAAGGCGAGATCTTCGTAGCCGATAATCGTGACGCCGTTGGCGGTGTGGAGGATTTCTCCCGGGCGGGTGCCGGCCACGTTTCCGCCGTTGGCCGCCGCCAAATCAACGATTACGCTGCCGGGTTTCATGGCGGCCACTGCCTCAGAGTCCAAAAGGAGCGGGGCCGGCTTGCCGGGGATGAGCGCCGTCGTAATAACAATATCCGCGGCGGCGGCTTCCCGGGCGTAGACAACCCCGGCGGCATTGGCCTGATCCGCAGTCATTTCGCGGGCGTAACCGTCCGCGGATTCCTGGCGCACCGGGATCTCCACGAATTCGGCGCCCATGGACTGGACCTGTTCGGCCACATCGGCACGCACATCCGTTGCTTTGACGATTGCGCCCATGGAATTGGCGGTGCCGACCGCGGCGAGCCCGGCGACGCCCGCTCCGATAACGTAGACAGTGGCCGGGGGAACTTTACCGGCAGCGGTGACCTGGCCGGTGAAAAGCCGCCCGAAGTGGGAGGCGGCTTCGATCACGGCCCGGTAGCCGGAAATATTGGCCATGGAGGAACGTACGTCCATGGACTGGGCGCGGGAAATACGCGGAATTGCGTCAAGCGCCAGGGCCGTGAGTTCACGGCGGGAAAGTTCCTCGATAAGTTCGGGCGAGCCGGCCGGGTTCATGCGTGCAATGAGGGTGGCACCGCGGCTCATGCGGTCAAGGTAGCTGATATCCGGGGCGTCGGTGGCTAAAACGATATCCGCGGCCCAGGCTTCTTGCGCGGAGACGAGGCGTGCGCCCGCGCTTTCGTACTGGCTATCGGGGTAGGACGAGGCCTCCCCCGCCCCTGTTTCCACCACGACCTCGTAGCCCAAAGCGATGAGCTTGGCCACGGTATCGGGGGTGCCCGCCACCAGGGGGTCACCCGGGCGGGTACTTTTAGGTATTCCAATAAGCATAAAGTGCTCCTCAGTACAGCACTGCCGTGCTGCGTTCTGCGTAGGCGACGCTCCAGATACGCCATTGTCGCGCCGCCGCGGGACATCCCTTATTATTCCACGTTTCCCGAAAGGGCCTGAGCGCGCCGGAAAGCGTGAGACTGCTCGAGCGCAAAACTGTGCCAGCGTAAGCCTAGGCGGGCTACTGCCCGTGCGCCGGGCGCTACTGGACGCACGGCCGTCTACCGGCCGCGCCGGATACTACCTGCCGCGCCGGGCACGCCCGATAGCAATAATCGCATGTTCCACGGCGTACTGCGGATCGCGAGAGGCACCCTTGACCTGTTCATCGGCGAGCGCCACCGCTCGGATAGCTTGCCCCAACCCGGCATCGCTCCACCCGCGCGCTTCCCGGCGGGCCCGCTGGGCTTGCCAGGGCGCCATTTTCAATTCCCGCTGGCTGATTCCCGGGGCCTGGACAATGGCGAGCTGGCGCAGTTTGGCCGCGAGCGCGGCCACGATAGGAACAGGGCTGACCCGGGTGGCGAAGGCGTGGCGGGCCAGCGCTAAAGCTTGGCCGGTGCGCCCGGCCAGGGCCGCGTCCGCGATCTCAAAGGGGGTTGCTTCATTACGCCCGGCGTAGAAATCCCGAATATGGTCTTCGGTGATCATCCCCTCCACATCGGCGAGCAGTTGGGCGGTGGCGCTGAGCAGTTCGCGCAGGTCCTGCCCGAGTGCGTCAACGAGGGCCCGTACCGCGCCGTCCGTGATTTTGCGCCCGGCGGCCCGCACATCCGCCGTCACCAAACGCGCTTTATCATCATCGCGTTTGATTTTTTCGATGCGGGCTACCTGCCAGCCCCCCGCAGCGATGGCGTCGATAAGTTTTTTGCCGCGCGTGCCTCCCCCGTGTTGGATAATCACGGGGATATCCGCGTTGGGTTGCTGGAGGTAGGCGAGCATCTCCGCGAGGAACGAGTCATTCATATGCTCGGAGCCGGTCACGACGACGATGCGGTGGTCCCCGAAAAGTGAGGGCGAGGTGTGGAGGGCGAGGGAACCGCGCTCGTAGGATGCGGCGTCCAGACGCACAACCTGTACCTCGGGGTGTGTTTGGCGAGCGAGGCGCACGAGCCGAGCCCAGGCACGCTCGGCCAGCACCGGCTCTGCACCAATGATGAGAATGACCGGTTCTAAGCGGAGAGCGTCGTACCCGACCGTGCGTTCTTTGGCTGCCATGGCTCCATTCTCTCATGTCATAACTCACCTGTTGTGCGGCAGGTGGCCGAACCGGTTCCGCGCACTTCGATACCAGCTCACCGTCCGCCCAGGCTATTGCCCCGCAGGTGAGGGTCGGATAGATGCGCGCGCCGGCATAGAGTTCGTAGACGCGCGCGGAGGGGTGCCCGTAACTGTTCTCCCCTACGGATATGAGGGCAATTGCGGGGGCAAGTTCGCGTGCGAGGCGCTCGGATTGGTCCGCGCTTCCGTGATGGGCGACGACGGCAATATCAACCGGCCCAACCGCCCCAACGAGGCGTTCCTGGGCCGGGGCAGTCGCATCCCCGAGCACCACAATGCGCTGGGCTGCCTGGGTAGTGCCGCCGGGTAAGCTACTGCCGCTGGCCATGCTAATGCCGCCGGCCGAGCTGTTATCTCCGGATCGGCGCGGGCTGTCGACACCTTCAGCATCGAGGAGGACCACGAGGGAATCAGCATTAGCTTCCTCGGGAATGCTACGCGCCCCGGGCTGCGGGCTGAGAATCCGGGCGATGGGAACATCCTCTACCCGTAGGGTTGTTCCCGCGGCTACCACGCTGACCGGAATCGAGTGCGAATCGAGTAGCGCGAGTGCGGTACGGGACTGGGGCTTCGGGGCGGAATTTGGTGATATCCACACCGCGCTGATTGTGGTGGATTTGAGAACATCGCGTAATCCTTCCACGTGGTCGGAGTGGAAATGGGAGAGGATGAGCAGATCAAGATGACTCACCTGAGCATCGCGCAAGCAGCGGGCAGCGGCCGGAGTACGAGGCCCAACATCGATCATCATCGTGTATCCGCGCACCCGGTAGAGAAAAGCTGATCCCTGGCCCACATCGCATTGCACCGCCGTCCAGTTGGGAGGAATCGCGGTGCTCCCGGGCCATCGTGATAGCCCGAGGGCCGCGAGCGCGGCGACAAGAATAAGAACTGCGCTCAGGCGAGGCACCACCAGGAGCGCGAGAACAGCACATATGTGACCGATTCCGGCAAGGAGGAGGGGAATTCCTGATCCGGGTAGAGAGGCAAGCAGGCGGGCTACCTGGTCAATCCACCACGTGGAGAAAGCGGCACAGGAGATGGCGAATCCAGCGAGAATCGGGAATAGCGGGGCGGTGAGCGCACCGACAAGTCCGAAAATGGTGAGCGGTGCGACCACGGGTGCCACGAGGGCATTGGCCGGGACCGCCCATAGCGACCCGGCTTCGGTAAAGAGGAGAAGCACGGGTAGGCAGGAAATTTGAGCTACCAGGGGAATGGCGATGACCCGGGCGAGGGTAGCCGGGAAGAACCGGGTGAGGTATTCGGTGAGCCGGTATCCCCCGCAGATAATTCCGAGGGTGGCGCTGGCGGAGAGCAGGAACCCGTAGCCGGTTGCGAGCCAAGGATCCATGAGGGCAGCGGCGATGCTCGCGCAGCTCAATGCATTGATGGCTTGGCTCCGGCGGTTCATTCCGAGTCCCGCCAGAACGACCAGCCCCATGAGTGCCGCGCGGATAACCGAGGGTGCGGGTCCCACCAGAATAACCAGTCCTCCTAAACCAATAGCTCCGGCTAGTGCGGTGCGTAGGGGCCGGGCCCGGCCGACCGCCATGATAATGATGCCGAGGACGAGGGAGACATGAGCCCCGGATACCGCAATGAGGTGGGTGAGGGCGGTTGTGCGCATGGCTTCTTCGAGTTCTGGGGATACCCGGGTATCGTCGCCTAACGCTACCCCGGGAATGAGGCCGCGGGCGTGTTCGGGGCGAGCCGACAGCAGAGTGGCGAGCGCGGTATCGATACGGTGGACGACGCGCGCACTGGGTGCGCCACTTCCACTTAGCTGAAGTGCGGGCCCGGACCAGCGGGCACTTTCGCGCCGCCCTTCCACCGCGGTGAGGCGGCCGCGGCCTATCACGTGTTGGCCGGCCAGTGCGGTGCAGGGAAGCTCCGCGCGGATGCGCGCACGCGGGCCGGCTTTGAGCCGCATCCCGTTCGGACCCGCGGTGGTGATCATATTAGGACGCAGAAGCGCCGTGCATTTTTCTTCTCCCCACGGTGTGGTGGAGGGTTCCGGGCGGGTCGCGATAGAGGCTTCCAATTCCACGCTTGTGTTGACCACTGGGATATGTGCCCCGGATAGGGCGAGCAGCCCGGCGATGCTAGCAGCGCTTCCCGTGCAGGCCACCGCGAGGATACTCAAGACCACCCCGCTTGCCTTACCGCGTAGTTGTGGATGGGACCGGGCGCGGCCGGCTACCGCCCAAGCGGTCGCGAGACACAGGGCAGCACCGAGGAATGCGAGAGGCTCGTACCCATTCAGCGCCGCCCATGCCCCACCCAGAGCGGCACCGGCCGACGGCAGGAGGCGCATATCTTGACCGTGGCCCGCGTTCGCGGATGCCGAGCCGCGCTGAATGCTACGAGTACGGGCACGAGTAGGGGTGCGGGTGCTGATACCGGTCATACGGTCACCAAGGCAGATAGCTTATTAAATTTAGCTGGCCCAATACCGGGAACCTCGAGGAGATCCTCCGGGGAGCTAAAAGGACCGTTGTTTTCCCTCCAGCTGAGGATATCCCGGGCGGTGGCCGGGCCCACCCCGGGCAGGGTCTCTAAGTCGCTGGCCGAGGCAGTATTGAGGTTAATGAGGGCACCAGAATTGCTTTTCGCGGATCCCCCACCCCCTCCGCCGCCACCGCCCACTCCTCCAGCGCCGCCATTCTTTCCACCGCTACTGCCACCGCTCCCACCCGGGCTTGTGCTGCCACCCGATCCGGAAAGTGCTCGCGGTGCTTCACCGGGTGCGGGTATGTGGATGTGAGAGCCATCCGCCACGGGTTCGGCTAGATTGACCACGGCACCGTCAGCATTCGGGGTGAGCCCGCCAGCTAATTCCACCAGGTCGTTAACCCGAGCTCCACCGGGAGCGCTATATACACCCGGGGTGACCACCTCACCAGAAATATAGGCGACGATGATTGCGGGACCGGATTCTCCCGCGGTAGGGCTAACCGGCCCAGTTTTGCTGCCCACCACCCCACCCTGAGAAGGACCCGGCGAAGCCTGCGGATCGGTAGAAACCGCAGCCGGATCTTCCATGTTGGCACCCGAACTGGCCACACTGTTCCCCGGTGGCACCGCTGCGGGGCTGGCGGAAGTGGGTCCACCTCCACGCCCGAGCCAGGCCAGCGCCCCAAGAATGAGGAGCCCGCCCAGCAGAGCAATAGCAAAGGCACCCAGTGCTCGAGGAGACCAGCGCCACCGCGATGCCTGCGCAGGGGTGGTGAGCACGGCGATATCTTCACCGGTACCAGCCCCAAGGGCAAGATTCGCGAAATCCCGTACCGCACTGCGGCCCTGCGGCCCACCCGCACTCGGCTCCAGACCTGCCTCCGGTACCGGATCAGGATGGGGCAGGCTGAGGCGCGGGGCGGGGAGAGGTAATAAAGTAGTCATGGCCCCATCATGCTCACCCTCGTGCCCTCACGCCGGCACCGCCGCCCGCTTGGGGATAACACTGACGTTTGACCAGCTGTGGATAGGTACCGCCACCGCCGCTCTACAATATGGGTATGAACGACACCGATATTGCCCGCTTGCGCGCCGAAGCGGCCGAAGCCGCTGCCAAAGCTGCCCGCGCGGAAGCCGAACTCGCCCAGGCTCGCCTCGATGCCGCCCTCGCCGCACAAACGTCACTCGCTTCAGAAGCCTCAACTGCCACCGACACCGCCACTGACACTCCACCCGCCACCGCGGCAGAGAAGCGCCCACCCGTGCAGCCGGCGGCGGCGTCGCCGGAAGACTCTCCGGAACAATCCCCGGAACCCAACAATGACGATTACGCGAGCGAGATGGCTCGCAGCTACCAGATATCCGGACCGGCTCTCACCCTGGGCGCCTACCTGGACCCGACCGGGAATCCGCGGCCCGATGTTCTGGTACGGCTACCTTTCGCGAGTTTCAACAGGCACGGCCTGGTATGTGGGGCAACCGGCACCGGGAAAACTCGTACCCTCCAGCTGCTGGCCGAACAGCTAAGCGCGGCAGGCGTGGCCGTGTTCCTTACCGATATTAAGGGCGATCTTTCGGGCCTGTGCGAAGCGGGCGTGCCTTCCGATAAGCTCACAGCGCGCACCCGGGCTTTGGGGCAGGAGTGGGCGGGGGCCTCGTTCCCGCTGCATCTGTATTCCCTCACCGAAACAACCGGGGTGCCGCTGCGCTCCACGGTGGAGGATTTCGGTGCGTTGCTCCTGGCCCGGGCCCTCAAACTTAACGACACCCAGGAATCGGCGCTGGCCTTGGTTTTCGCGTGGGCGGAGAAAGAAAATCTGCGACTGTACACCCTGGAGGACCTGCGCGAGGTACTCCATTATTTGACCACGGATGGGAAGGCGGAGCTCTCCGGTATTGGCGGAGTATCTACCGCGACCGCCGGGGTGATTTTGCGCGAAGTATCTGCCCTGGCTGCACAGGGTGGGGATATGTTTTTCCAGCGTCCGTCCTTTAGTCCGAGCGAACTCATTGCCCACGAAGGTGAGCGCGGTGTTATTTCCGCCCTGGAGCTTCCCGACGTGCGCGATATGCCCGAACTTTTCTCCACTTTCACCATGTGGGTGCTCAGCCGGCTCTTTTCCGACCTGCCCGAGGTAGGAGATACTCCCCTGCCCCGCCTGGTGTTCTTCTTCGACGAAGCGCATCTACTGTTCTCGGGTGCGTCCCGGAATTTCGTGGACGAGGTTACCCGCGTGGTACGCCTCATCCGTTCGAAAGGCGTGGGGGTTTTCTTCGTAACTCAAACCCCGCAGGATATTCCGGAATCGGTACTCGCACAGTTGGGTACCCGCATACACCACGCCCTGCGCGCCCACACCCCCAAGGACGTCAAGGTTCTCAAGGAAACAGCAAAAACTTTCCCCTTCTCGCCCCTCGATATTGCGGCCGTACTGCCCGCGTTAGGGACCGGTGAAGCTCTGGTCACGGGTTTGGGCGACGACGGCGCCCCTACGGCAGTGGCCCCTACCCGGCTGTGGGCGCCGCGCTCCGTCATGGGCCCAGCCACACCGGCAGCGCTGAGCACCGCCCTCGGCACAACACCCCGGCCTGCTCCTCTTTCCGGGGAGGCCACGAGCGAGGGCGCGGCGCGTGGGGTTGCCGAGCGGCGCGCGCAACTGGAAGCTGCCGCGGTGGCCGCTAAAGAAGCTGAAGAACAGCGGCGGGCCGAGGAGGCCGCAGCGAAGAAAGCCGCCCGCGAGGCGGAGAAAAAGCTGGCGGCCGCCGAGCGTGAAGCCGAGCGGGCCGCCCAGCAGGCTCAGCGGAATGCCGAAAAGGCTGCCGAGCGCCAGGCCCGGCGCCGCGATGCGGCCATCGATTCGGTGGTGCGCAGCGCCGGGAGGTCGCTCGGCCGCTCGATTATTAATTCGATTTTCGGACGACGGCGCTAGCGCCGGCACCTCCTACTTGCGCGCGTACGAAGTGGACGTAGCCGGATAGCTCATAGTGACGGTGAGGCTGCGGGACTGGCCCGGGGCCAACGCCACGCGCCCCACTTGATCCGACCGATTAAAAGCATTGGGGAGAGCGGAAGCCGGGGCCACCAGGAGTGCTTCCCGGGCCCCGCGTTCCAGCGTATCCCCGGTCCATAGCCGCACATAGGGTGCTTCGCTCGGTTCCTGGGCAAGGATAATATCGCGTTCGCGGGCCGGATCGGTGAGGACGGTTGCCACGATGCCGTCGCTGGTGGGGACCAGCGAGGTGAAGGTGGAGTCGATACGGCTAGCACCGAGCACCGGCCACTCCACGGGGGTGCTTACCCCGGTGAGCGCGGCATCGCCGGGAGCTGGAATTCCGTGGGCATCGGCCGCGATCTTGGTGCGAGCGCTGACCGTTGCCGACATTTTTGAAATGGAGGCGAGCTGCGGGAAGCGCAAGTAGCCGTTCCACGCCACCGCCACCGGGGCGCAGCTCTCACCCAGGTTCGTCACTTCCACGCTGACGGACAGATTATGGGTTCCCGCGCTGGAATCGCCCAGCGCGTAGACCACTTGAATTCCCACGGGCCAGGGGTACCCCGCGACCGCGGGAAGCTCCGCGCGCAAAATAAGCGCATCTGCGGAGCGTTCCCGCCGGAATTCACAAGTGTGAACCCGCAGGCACCGACCGGTGGTATCAGCCTCCAGGTGGTAGCTCTGCCCGTCCCAGGTATAGCACCCGCCGGCGAGGTGCCCCACCCAGGGAGCTTCGATGAGCCCACGTCCACCGGCTGCCTCCTCTAATTCGGCGGCACTGCGGTAGCCGGAGAACACCTCACCGTCAGGATCCCAGGAGAGGAGAGTAGCCCCGCGCGCAGCTACGAGAGCGCTGGCTCCGCCAGGTGCGCTGAGAAGCCACGCCGGGTTACCGTCAAAGTCGTGCGCCGTGATTCGCATACGTGCCACGATATTCCTCCTTAATCCCGCGGGTTCCTCCCCTTGGATGAGTGCCTGAGTTCCGGGCGCTGAGCCTGGCGCCGCGCCCGGACCACCTCAGAGCCCGATACTTGACTGCGTTCCGATTTAGGGAACGATATTGATGAGTCCGGGGGCGCGCACAATAATTTTGCGCGGTTCGCCGTCCAGGAAGGCCTGCACCCGTTCTTCGGCCAGGGCTCGGGCAGTTAGATCCGCATCGGAAATATCCTGGGGTACCTCCAGGCGGGCCCGGACTTTACCTTTAACCTGCACCACGCAGGTGACGGTGTCATCCACGAGAAGCGATGCGTCACTGACCTGCGGGAAACTAGCGCGCGCCACCAGGCCGGGCTGCCCCAAACGTGCCCAGAGTTCTTCGGCAATATGGGGTGCGACCGGGGCCACCATGGCCACGATAGCGCAGGCAGCTTCCCGCGGCACCGCTTCCAGCCCGGTGAGGTGGTTATTGAGCACGATGAGCTTCGAGATCGCGGTATTGATACGCATATGGTCGTAATCATCCGCAACTCCCGCGATAGTGCGGGCCAGGAGCTTGGCGGTTTCGGCATCGGGGGCGGCATCGCTGACCGTCACCTCACCGGTGCGTTCATCAACAATATTGCGCCACAGCCGCTGCAAGAAGCGCTGCGAACCCACCACCGCACGGGTATCCCAGGGGCGGGAAACATCGAGGGGGCCCATGGACATTTCGTAGACGCGGAAGGTATCCGCGCCGTACTGATCGGCCATATCATCGGGCGTGATGATGTTCTTGAGGGATTTGCCCATCTTCCCGTATTCCCGGTTGACTTTCTCCCCCTGGTAGTAGAAAACCGTTTCACCGTTTTCTTCGCGTTCTTCTACCTCATCGGCCGGTACATAGGCTCCGCGGGCATCGGTATAGGCGTAGGCTTGCACGTAGCCCTGGTTGAAGAGCTTGTGGAAAGGCTCCGAGGAGGAAACGTAGCCCAGGTCAAAGAGGACCTTGTGCCAGAACCGCGCGTAAAGCAGGTGGAGTACCGCGTGTTCGACACCGCCCACGTACAAATCCACCCCGCCGGAAGTGTTACCGGCCTCGGGACGCGGGCCCATCCAGTAGGCTTCGTTTTCCGGGGCGCAGAAGCTATCCGAATTGGTGGGATCCACGTAGCGCAATTCGTACCAGCACGATCCTGCCCACTGCGGCATGGTATTGGTTTCGCGGCGGTACTTCTTGAGGCCATCGCCCAGGTCAAGCTCCACATTCACCCATTCCGGGTTACGTTCCAGCGGAGGTTGGGGCAGCGAATCTGCGTCGTCGGCATCATAAGAGGCCGGCGAGAAGTCCTCCATTTCGGGCAGCTCCAAGGGAAGCATCGATTCGGGTAGCGCGTGCGCAATCCCCTCCTCGTCCCAAACGATCGGGAAGGGTTCACCCCAGTAGCGCTGGCGGGAGAAAAGCCAGTCGTGCAGACGGTAGGTGACGGTGGCGGTTCCGGCCCCGCGTTCTTCCAGCCAGGCGATGATCGCGGCCATGGATTCCGTTTTGCTCATGCCGTTGAGGGAGATCTCCTCATTGGCGGAATCAACGAGGATGCCGTCCCCGGTGTAGGCGCCTTCCTCCAAATTCGGGCCGTACGGGTCCTCCGCCGGGCCAATGGTGCGGATGACGTCCAGATTGTATTCACGCGCGAAAGCCCAGTCACGATCATCATGGGCAGGAACTGCCATAATCGCACCGGTTCCGTAACCGACCAGCACATAATCCGCCACGAATACCGGAACTTTGGCGCCATTGACCGGGTTGATTCCGAAGAGCCCGGAAAAAACGCCGGTCTTTTCGTGGGTATCCGAGGTGCGTTCCATTTCCGATTTCGCGGCGGCACGAGCCCGGTAGGCAGCTACCGCTTCGCGCGGGGTGGCGTATCCGCCGGTCCATTCTGCACGGGTGCCATCCGGCCAGCTATCGGGAACCAGCAGAGCCTGAGCATCAGCTTCCGTGCCGGGCTCGGTCCCGCCCAGTGCGGCGTGCTCAGGGGCAACGGCCATGAAGCTGGCCCCGAAGAGGGTATCGGGCCGGGTGGTGTAAACATCGAGAACCCGCCCGGAACCGTCAGAAAGCTCGAAACGAACCGTGGCACCGTGGGAGCGCCCGATCCAGTTCTGCTGCATGGCCCGCACTTTATCCGGCCAGTCGATAGTGTCCAGGTCGCTAACGAGGCGATCCGCGTAGGCGGTAATCCGCATCATCCACTGGGCGAGATTGCGCCGGAAGACTGGGAAATTACCGCGTTCGGAGCGCCCTTCCGCGGTCACTTCTTCATTGGCGAGCACCGTTCCCAAGCCCGGACACCAATTAACGGGTGCTTCCTTAATATAAACCAGACGGTATTCGCTGAGTACCTCCGCCTTTTCTTTCTTGGAGAGTTGCTCCCAGGGCCGGCCATCCGGAGTGGCCTTTTCCCCGTTAGCAAATTTCGCTTCGAGTTCCTCAATAGGCCGGGCCGCACCATTTCCGCGCCCGTCCCGGCGCGGGTAATCCGGGTCAAACCACGAATTGAACACCTTCGTGAAAATCCATTGGGTCCACTTCACGTAATCAATATCAGTAGTGGAGAAAGCCCGGCGTGAATCGTGAGAAAGCCCGAGGCGATGCAGCTGGGCGGCCATATTGGCAATATTTTCCGCGGTGGTAATGGCCGGGTGCTTGCCGTTTTGCACCGCGAACTGTTCGGCGGGAAGTCCGAAGGCGTCATAGCCCATGGTGTAGAGGACGTTCTCACCCTTCATGCGGTGGTAGCGGGCCACGGTATCCGTGGCGATATACCCGAGCGGATGGCCCACGTGCAGGCCGCGCCCGGAGGGATAGGGGAACATGTCCTGGATGAAGAACTTCGGAGCCGAGGTATCACCCGCGAGATCCCCAACCGGGTTCGCGGCGTAGAAGGCACCTTCCTCTTCCCAGCGTTCCTGCCAGTGGGCTTCGATCTCATTAGCCAGGTCCGCGGTGTAGCGGAACTGGGTCATATCCTCAGCGTTCAAGGGTACTCCTTTTCGACGGTCGACTTCGGTCAATTGTAGCTCTCTCCCCCGATAAATCTCAGGTCGTCCACAGCCGCGAGGCTGCGCTGGCGGCCACGTGCCAGCAAAGATGACAGCTAGAGGGCGAAGCCGGCGACTAGACTGGGACCATGAGCGTCTTTTCAAAAATCATTGCCGGTGAGATTCCGGGTCGTTTTGTTTGGGCCGACGACGTGTGCGTTGCTTTCGCAACGCTTGAGCCGCACGCTCGCGGGCATGTTCTGGTTGTGCCACGCGCGGAAATTGACCGTTTCACAGATCTTGATGATGAGACGGCAGCGCATCTTTTCATCGTTGCCAAGCGGATCGGCAAAGCCCAGATCACAGCTTTCGGAGTGGATCGTGCGATGCTGGTCATCGCCGGTCTGGGTGTACCCCACACCCACCTGCACGTTATTCCCGCCGATTCGGAAAACGTCACCAGTTTCGCTTCGGCTCGCAAGGATGTGCCCGGCGCCGAATTGGACGCAGCCATGGAGGAATTGCGTGCGGCCCTACGTGAACAAGGCTGGGAGGCTTTCGTTCCCGAACAACTCGGTTCTCTTGCCTAGGCCAGCCCCACCAGATTCTCAATAAATTCGGCGGTGTCGGTCCAATCCCGTACCGCGTGGGTATCGATGCCGAGCCGGGTAACCGGGTAGTCGTTTCCGGCCGGATCGAGCCGATCCCCCACGAAGAGCATATGGGCGATGGGGATACCAGTTTGCTTGGATAATTCAGCAATTCCGTATGCTTTGTCCACGCCCTTACGGGTAATATCCACGGACGTTGAACCACCTGAGCGCACTTCCAGGTACGGCAGACGCGCTGCGACAGCTTCTCGCAGCGCGTTTTTCTTTTCCCCGCTCGGATCCCAGGCGCGTTTCGCTTCCAGCGGGGCGCTTTGCCCGAGTGCGGAGAAGGTCACCTGGGATCCGCGGTCTTCCAGGATCTCTCCCCAGGTGCTGCTTTCCCACAGCCCGAGCCGCCGTGCTTCTTCTTCCAAGGCCAGGGCAGCATCCCGGCGTTCTTCCGCGGTGAGATTGCGGACGTACACATCGCGCCACTGTCCCTCATCGTGAACGAGGTAGCGGGTTCCGCAGGTAGGCATGAGGTGGAGACGCGCAAGTTCCGCGGGGGTGCCATCCAGTCCTTCCAGGAGCTGGCTTTCGAACTGTCCGAATTGGCCACCGGAAATCACGCACACTTCATACGTATCGAGCAGTGCCCGCAGGGCTCGCGCCATGCGTTCCGGCAGCGCTGATTTAGAAGGTGCCAGGGTATCGTCCAGGTCAAAAGCAATAAGGCGATAAGACGTCATAGCCACAGTATGGTGCACCGACCGCGCAAATGCGAAATAACTGGGCAGCACTAACCTACCCGCAGGGCAGGTGACCCAGCCCTTGTAACAGGGTAACCACGCGTTCTTACGACGACGCAGCGGGCTGATACATTGCGATGTATCAGCCCGCTGGTGGGTTGGGAACGGCAGGGTATCTGGCTGGTGAGGAGCCCATACCCCGGCCCCGGAGCGCTAGCCCTGCCTACTGTTCGTCTTTAATGGCTGCCTCGCAGAGTAACCGGGCACCGCCAATAATAAGGAGAGCAACCACGAGGCTGAGGAGGAAGCTGAGGACTCCGGCAAGCGCGACCGTGGCGGGCGTATATTCACCGAAAACGCTAATCATGGCAAAAAGCGAGACAAGCACGTGGCAGCCGGCCACGATAAAGGCGAGAATCATGATGATTGGCGCGATGGAACGCGCTACGCGGGTGGAGAAGCTGGTGGAGAACAGCGCCGCAAAGCCGGAAGGGTTGTGCGGCTGCTGGGGCTGGGGCGGGTAGCCGTATCCCGGAGCTGAGTACGCCGAAGGAGCCCACTGGCCCTGCTGCGGGGCGGGGATATAGCCCTGGCCCTGCGCCTGACTCTGCTGGGTTTGCTGATTCTGCTGATCAAAACCCTGCTGGTAGGACTGCTGTTCCGGCTGGGCGCTCTGCTGACCATAACCGGGGTTATTATCAGGGAACTGGTTATTCTGTTCGCTCATGAGTATTCCTTCCGTAACGAGCGACGGCCACGACGGGATCATGACCCGAGGCACTTCACACTTAAAATAGCAAGAAAGTGGAAACGCGCGTACTCATTTCACCACCCGCCGGAAGCGGGTAGGTACCAACTAAGGGTAGCTATCCGAAGCGGCCACCGCGAATACGACAGATCCAGCACGGGACCTGGCGGCGGGCCGAGGGATAGGGTTACCCGGACATCTTCTGGCAGTATCTCATTCATACCTGAATGATGGCATGAGGTTACGACAGAAAAATCTTGAGGTAGCTATCTCTCGGCCCGCTGTGTTCCGGTTCAGGATGGCACCACCACTGGCAGTGCCACCGGCACGTTACACTTCAGCTTTCTCGAGCTCTTCAGCATCCAGCTTCGGGGAGGCACTCACGGTCCCTTGGCGCGCCCGCCGCGAGAAGCGATGGATATCGCCCACGATAACATCATGGCGCTTCGGGAAGAGGAAGTACTTCGAGGCGAGGTTGGCGAAAGCCGCGAACATTTCCCGCCCGGATTGGAGCTGCTGGATATGCAGGGCATTCCACATGAGCCAGGAGAACTTACCGGTAATGGCCGGCAAGTGCGGAATTTCGGTGACCGCGAAACCAACGCCCACGGTGGCCATCGTGCCCTTGTCGAAGTAGTCGAAAGGTTCAGTTTCCCTACCCGCCAGATTATTGGCAATGACCTTGGCGATATGCCGTCCGCCCTGAATAGCCGGCTGGGCCAGCTGCGGGAGCCCGCGTTCGCCGCTCACGGCTACGTCACCGGCAGCGAAAACGCCGTCGACCCCTTCCACCTGGAAGTGCTCATTCACCTGAATACGCCCGCGCGCGCCCTGCGGCACGCTCCATTCCTTGACCTCGGGCGGAACACCTACACCGGAAGACCAGACGATCAGCGAGGCGTCAATCCACTCTTCTTCTTCCGTCTTGGTGTTCTTTACCAGGATGCGGTTCTCCTCCACCGCGGAAACAGCCTGGTTGAGAAGCACCTTCACGCCGCGATCTTCAAGGGCGCGGTGGGCGGCGTTACGGCTCTTCTCATCGAAAGGTCCGAGAACCGTGGGTGCCATATCCACGAGGATGATCTCAAATTGCTCGGTATCAATACTGGGGTAAAGCGTCTCAAAATCGAAATTACGCAGTTCGGCAATGGCGCCGGCGGTTTCCACTCCGGTGGGACCCGCCCCGCACACAACCACCCGGAAGGGCCCCGGATTCTCAACGGCATCCATGCCGTCCAGCAGTCCGTAGAGCCGGTCGCGGACCTCAAGCGCTTCATCGCGCGTGTACATCGGCAAGGTGTGTTCCGCGGCGCCCTGAATACCAAAGTAAGCAGCGCTCACGCCGGTGGCGAGGACGAGGTAGTCATAAGCCATCGTGCGCTCGTCATCGAGCTCGATGATCTTGTTATCCGTATCCACGTGCTGGAGTTCCCCGAGTACGAAACGCAGATTCTTTTGCTTGCTGCGTAGTGCACGCAGGTTGTAGGTAATATCCCCCGCGTTGAGCGTGCCCGAAGCCACTTGGAAAAGCAGCGGCTTGAACGTAGTGTACGGATTCTTATCAATGAGCGTTACCCGCACGGGAGCCTGGCGGAGGCCACGTGCCGCTTGGATACCAGCAAAGCCACCTCCGACGATGACCACATGCGGTAACGCACTTCCTTTAATACTGTGACTCATAACCCATAACATAGTGGATGTATGAGCTACTTTCCAATACTTTGCGCGAGTGCATAATAGTGACCCTCAGCAAATATCACCGCAGCATAGCAGCAACCAGATCAGCAACCGGAGCAGGTCCCACCGGGAGGATCCACCGGGCGGCTGCCTTGGTTTCAGTACTGGCCTGCGGCATTGCGAAGCTCTGCGCTATTTCGCGCATCCAGGGAATATCATTGGCGGAGTCCCCCACCCCTAGGGTGTGCCCCGGTTTTAGCCCGCGCGCCCGCAAGGCCAGTTCAATTCCTTCCCATTTGGTCACCCCGGGAGCCACCACATCAACGAAATGAGCGTGCCCGCGCACCGCCCCGGGAAACGCTTCCTGCCAGAGTTCGCGGAGCCGGTCAAGTTGAGTTTCGGTTCCGGAGAAGGAGAGTTTCGTGATGGTATCGGCCGCAAGGCCGGCGACGTCGCCGCGGAGCGGTTCGCGCCCCGCGGAGGCGTTGCGAATAACGTCCTCAAACAAAGGCGCCCCGAAGCTTCGTACGACGACGCCATCTTCTCCATTGACGACTATCCCAAGACCGTGTTCCTCCGCGAAGCGGATAGCCCGGGCGTAGGCGGTGGCGCCGAGCGGGTGGCGGCGCACTACCGCGTGCCCGTCCCAGACGATGGAGCCACCTTCAGCCACCACCCATCCGGGAACGCCCGCCGCCGTGAGGATATCGGCAGCCCCGGCAATGATTCGCCCGGTTGCTAAGGTAATCGGGATGCCGGCAGCGTGAAGCTGCTGGAGTGCGCCGATATTTTCCGGGAGCACTCGCGAGCTGGCGTCCGTAAGGGTGCCATCCACATCGAAAAGTACATTCGTGGGGCGGGCGAATTTGCGTTCGTGGTAACTGATGTGCCCGCTAGAGTCCCGAACACCGAGATAGTAGCGTGGCATTATCGCTCATTCCTGGGGATGGTGGATTTCGCTGTGCTCATAGCAACGATAGTAACCGAGTGTATGAAGCGGGTGAAAATACGAAATTCCATCTTCTACAGTTCACCAGTGAGGTAGCGCTGAATCGTAGGGCCGACGAGAGATACGAGTTCGGCAGTAGTCAAAGTGGCAAGGGGTTCGATTGTGACGATGTACCGCGCGACTATGATTCCCGTCATCTGACTGAGCACCAGCGAGATGCGTAGCTCACGGTCGGGGCTATCGAGGTGCGTGAGGATGCGGTCTATTAATAACGTCTCCGCCGCCTTGTGTAGCACGTTTGGGCTGCTTGCCATTGCCCGTCGAAACAACGCAAGAAGGGCTTTTCCTGATGGAGAGCACCACATTGTATCTGCGTAACGCACGATTTCGGGTCCCCATTGCTCCTTGGGCAGGCTGCTGATTTGCGTGACGGCTTCTCGCGGCTGGACTATCCGATCCAGAACCTTGTTGAAGAGTCCTTCCTTCGAGCCAAAGTAGTGATTAATCAACGATGCGTCTACACCAGCTTTGCCAGCTATTTTCCGTACCGAAACAGAATCGAATGAAAACTGCGAGAAAAGTTCCTCCGCTACATCCAGTAGGCGTTTGCGCGTTTGGGCACCCTTGGAAGTTTCGGTCACTTCGTACTCCTTCGCATGGTTGCCGAGGCGAGCAATAAAGCAAGAATAATGACCCCAGCTAAAAGTCCGATACGAAGCCACGAATCTGAGGATAGCGAGCTGGATTCTAGGGTCTGCCGAACCACATCGACAGCCCACGTCATCGGGAGCACATCGGCTACCTTAGCTAGAAGTGCGGGCATGTGTTCATTTTGCACGAAGAGACCGCAAAGAAAGATCTGCGGAGCGACGAAAACAGGCATGAACTGCACGGCTTGAAACTCCGTGCGAGCAAAGGCACTCGCCAACAAGCCAGAGGCAACACCGAACAGACCGTCAAGTAGCGCCACTATTATGAGTCCCCACCACGGCCCCGCGAGCTCCACACCCATCGGCCCCAAAACTAGAACCGCGAGGATCAACGACTGGGCAACAGATAAGAATCCAAAAACTGCCCCGTACGATGCAATCAGGTTCCATCGGCTCAGCGGGGTGGTGAGGACGCGCTCGAGCGTGCCCGATGTCCGCTCACGCAGCATGACCACCGAAGTAACGATGAACATCAGCAGCATCGGCAATACCGCAAGCATGATGGGGCCAATCGTATTGAAGAGAGGCGTGTGGCCGGCGGCGACGGGAACATCGACGAATACGAAATAGAGCAGCGTCAGCAGCAACACCGGCACCACCAGGATCAGACCGACGGTGCGGGGATCGGCCTTCAACTGGGAAATGATACGAGCAACGGTTGCGAACGGCGAAGTGCGGCGAACGGCTGGGGTGACACTCATACGGACTCCTTAATAAGAGCGAGAAATGCTTCCTCCGGATTATCTGTGCCGGTGCGATCTTGGACTGACTCAATAGATTCTTGTGCCAAGAACTCGCCTTCGCGCATGAACAGCACTTCATCACAATGTGAGGCCTCGTCCATGACGTGACTGGATATAAGCAAGGTAACTCCTTCGGCGGCGAAACCTCGGAATACTTGCCACAGCTCCTGGCGGGTAATCGGGTCAAGGCCCACGGTGGGTTCGTCAAGCACCAGTACCTCCGGGTGGCCGACCAGGGCGCAGGCGAGCGAGGCACGGTTTGCCTGGCCTCCGGACAATTTTGTGATTGGCCGTGCCGCATAGTCGGTCAACTGCACCCGTCTGATGGCCTGCTCAACATCGGCGCTATCCGCCCCAACCAATCGGGCGAAGTAGGTGACGTTATCGTGAACGCTAATGTCTGGATATATCGAAAGTGCTTGACTCGTGTATGCAACTTTGTGCCGCAGGGCCTTCGCTCCCGCAGGAAGCCCAAGAATTTCTATCGAGCCACTGGTGATGCGTTGCACGCCCAGGATTGCGCGCATCAGCGTGGTTTTGCCGCACCCAGAGGGGCCTAAAAGGCCTGTGATGGATCCGCGCGACAAGTTACAATTCAGGCCTCGTAAAACTGAGGTTGTACCGCGGCGAATATGCAGGTTCCGCACCCTCACCACGGATTCAACACCTGTTGAATTTCTCATGTGCAAGACATTACCCCCACAAAATAGGGAAAGCAACGGTTGGGAGAGTACTTAGTCACCACCGGCATGCGCGACGGCTTTTGCGTTTATATCCGGCGGTTTTTGATAGAAGGTCTTCCGAGCATTGCGCCTGGTTAGCGGCAAATAGATAGGGTAAATAGCCGGCTCATTCGACGCGAGGAGATGTGACGGAGAACGAACAAGAAAATAATAGAAACTGCCATATTACTGTGCATCGGAATAACATATTCCTACTGGTGGAGCTAAGGGGATTCGAACCCCTGACCTCTTCCATGCCATGGAAGCGCGCTACCAACTGCGCCATAGCCCCAAGCGACTTATAGAACTTTAGTCGGAGAAGAAACGCTTGGCAAATCAGAACCGGATTTTGTGTCAAGCATCGCATTCTTCCAGGTGGGTGCCTAGCCTTCCGGCCCTTCCACCTCAAAGTTCTTCACGGGATCGTGCTCGTCGGCGAGGAAACGGTTAAAGCCGGTGAGTCGCCATTGCGGCTTCGTATTCTTACGCCGCTGCAGCATGGCCCAGTGGCAGTTATCCAGGCCGCCCAAGCCCTGCCATTGCGCCCCGCAGCCCAGGAGTACCCCGAGACCGCAGGTGATCGCCGCCCCGTGCGCGGTCACAACCAGCAGGCCCCCATCCATATCTTCGCTAGCTTCCGTGATTGCCGCGGCCACGCGCGCGCCTACGTGTTCCTTTGTTTCCACGCCGACGCCTACGGGTTCCTCCCCGGCCCGCCACTGCGCGAATTCACGCGGGTAACGCTCGGCAATCTCGGTGCGGGTCAAGCCTTCGAACCGCCCAAAACAGCGTTCTTCTAAACGCGCATCGGTTGCCACCTCGAGACCTACCAGCGTGGCGGCCTCGAGAGCAGTGGCATAGGCGCGCTGCAGCGGGGATGCCACAAAACGCGCCGGGCCTGCCGCGGCGATATAGGGAGCCACATAACGCGCCTGGCCCAGGCCTACCGCATTGAGAGGGATATCCGTGGAGCCCTGAATTCGCCAGGCCAGGTTGTAATCAGTTTGGCCGTGGCGCCAGAGCAGGATGCGATCTGCCGTCATGCATCTACCTCAGCGGCATCGGCCGCCTCAGAGTCCCCGGATTTCTCAGATTCCGGGGCGGGCTCGGGCACCGCGGGTGCCTGTGCCCCGGTAATAACCGCCTCATCATCCAGCTGAAGATCGACGTGCGGGCAATCAGCCCACAAGCGCGCGAGAGCGTAATCATCACGATCCTCATCGCGCTGGATATGTACGATGAGCTCCCCGTAGTCCAGGAGCACCCAGCGCGGATCAAAGGTCAATCCCTCGCGGCGCAAACGCTGCCCGCCTGCCTCATCGAGCTTCTCTTCCACCCGATCCACAATGGCACGTACTTTCGGTTCCGAATCACCGGAAATAATAAGAAATACATCGGAAATGGCGAAACGCTCACCAACATCAAGGGCTTCAATCGATGTTGCTTTTACTTCTGCCGCAGCCGCGGCTCCAATACGGGCGAGCTCTATCGCGCGGTCCGAAGCTGTCACAAGATCTCCTTGATATCAGGGGTAGTGCTGGATATTACAAAATCGAAAGGTGCAGCCTGCGCACCGTGCCGTAGGAAGAAGAACCCGATAACGAGACCGAGCACCACGCTAATAACAATGAGCAGAAGCATGGTCACCGTCCAGCGCCGCGGCGAGGATTCCTCGTCTAGTTCATCCTCGTCCACATATTCGTGCGCGAGCGGATCCGGCTGCGCCGCGGGAACGGAAGCGGGCGGGAACGCCGCTGCGGCGTCGTTCCCCGTAACTCCTTCTCCTTCCGGCGCCGCATCCATCTGGGTGCCGGAAGCTCCCAAGGCATCATGTTGGGTGCGGGCGAGCAAGCGCTCGCGCAAGCTGCCACCTTCGGAAAACTCCGGCGCGGTCTCCTCCAGAGCGGGGGCTGGCGCCACAGCTGATGCGGAGGCCGTTAGCGGTGCCACGAGCGAATGCTCTTCCTCACCGATACGTGCCTCGGTATCCGCTTCGAAACGGTCGAAAACGGAGATGCGCTCCCCCGCGGGTGCGGGTGCCGGAGATGGAGTTGTGAGCGTTGCAGCCGGTGTTTGTTCTTCACCGCTCGCGCGCGGCTCCGGTGCGGTCAAAGCCTCGCCTGCCTGAGTGGGAGCACCCTCCTCTTCGGTGGGCGGCTCCGCGGCCTCCGCTCCCCCAGCTATCTCAGCAGCTTCGGCACGCTCGGCAAGAATAGCCCGCCGCCGCGTTGCCCGCACTACCGGAATATCCCGGGTGCGCCGCAATTCTTCTACCGGCGAAGCCTCGCCTTCTTCGAGAGGTTTCAAGAGTCCGCGCTCGCGCATCTCGCTGCGTGTGAGGCGCCGCCCGCCCTCGCTCATTTCTTCTCCTCTCGGTACGACTGTCCTTTATTAAGCTTACCCGGTGCCTCACGCTGGGCATAAAGTTTGTATTTTCTAATGTGCTGCACCACGCCTTCGGGCACCAAATACCAGATGGGCTCGTGGGCTTTCACCCGGTCGCGCACATCCGTGGAAGAAATCGCCATAGCGGGAACCTCCACAATTTCCACGGCATGTTTGGGCAACGCGGATACATCAATCGTATGCCCGGGGCGCGTGACGCCGATAAAACGCGCCATCCCCCACAGTTCCTCGGCGTTCTTCCAGCGCAAAATCTCCGGAATAACATCCGCTCCGGTAATGAAGTACAGATCCGCATCCGGGTAGACCTCACGTAAATCCCGCAGGGTATCCACGGTGTAGGTCAGGCCGCGCCGCTCAATATCCACCCGCGATACCGTGAAGCGGGTATTCGATGCGGTGGCAATAACCGCCATGAGATAGCGGTGTTCGGCCGGGCTCACGTGCTGCCCCTGCTTGAAAGCGGGGCGGCCGGTGGGCACAAAAACTACCTCGTCCAGCCCGAAACGATGCTGCACTTCCGAGGCTGCCACCAGGTGACCGTGGTGAATCGGGTCGAAAGTTCCGCCCATGACCCCGATCCGCCGACGCCGGTGCTTGCGTTCGTCGAAAGGAATTTGCACCGGTTCGTCTTTATCGGACATGCCCCTCGCCCTCTGCAATCCACGTGGTCGTGGTCATTTCTTCCAGCCCCATGGGTCCACGCGCATGCAATTTTTGGGTAGAAATACCAATTTCCGCGCCCAGCCCAAATTCGCCGCCGTCCGTGAACCGCGTCGAGGCATTCACCATCACCGCGGCGCAATCAACTTCGGAGGTGAACCGATTAATGGCACGCTGATCCTCGGCGACAATAGCTTCGGTATGACCGCTCGAATAGCGGGCAATATGCGCGAGCGCCGCCTCAATATCAGGCACCACCGCCACGGCCATCTCCAGAGCCAAATATTCCTTTTCCCAATCTTCTTCCGTTGCGGCCTGCGTGGGAATATCCCCCGCAAAATTCTGCGCGGTCGCATCGCAATGCAAGGTCACACCCCGTTCGTGAAGCTCACGCAAAATCCGCGGCACAAATTGCGGTGCGATATCCGCGTGGACAAGAAGCGTTTCGGCCGCATTACACACGCTCGGCCGATGCGTTTTGGAATTAACGACGACGGCGCTAGCCCGCTCCACATCCGCGCTGGCATCTACGTACACGTGATTATTGCCCACCCCGGTTTCGATCACGGGGACCAGGGATTCGCGCACGACCGTTTGGATAAGACCGGCGCCCCCGCGCGGAATAACAAGGTCCACCAGGCCGCGCAATTTCATCAGTTCGACGGCGCCTGCACGCCCGAAAGCATCAATGGTCTGCACGCAATCGGGTGGGAAACCGGCCTCCGTTACCGCTTGACGCATGAGTTCGACCAGCACCTCGTTGGTGCGTATAGCAGCACTCCCCCCGCGCAGTATTACCGCGGAACCCGCTTTGAGGGCCAGGGTGGCCGCATCGACCGTTACATTGGGGCGGGCCTCATAAATCATGCCAATCACGCCCATGGGAACCCGCACCTGGCGCAAACGCATACCGTGAGCCGAGCGCGAACCGCGGATCACTTCGCCAACCGGGTCAGCCAAGCCCACCACGTGTTCTACCGCCTGGGCAATGCCCTCGATGCGTTCTTCGGTGAGGAGGAGGCGATCAATCATTCCCGGGGAAAGCCGACCCTGTTCCCGGGCCACATCCTGCGCATTTGCCGCCACGATACGAGCGGTTTCCCTACGCAAAATTGCGGCGATACGGCAAAGAGCATCATTTTTCGACGTGGTCTGCGCCCCGCGCAAAGAACGCGCAGCCTGGCGCGCGCGGCGGGCTACCTCGGCCACGCCCTCGGTTAACGTTGCGGTCATAGTCTCTACTTTAGGCCAGAAAGGCCCCCGTTACCGAATAGGAACACCGAAGAGGAACAGCGAGCGGGAATGAGGAGCACTCATATATATTCGGGCAATCTCATGGGAATAGCGCCGCCCGCCCCCGCGTTGCAGGTAGCGAGATTTCCAACAAATTTGAGGAGAACCATGGCAACCGTTACTGTCACCACTGAGAACTTCAACGAGACCGTACACGAAGGCATCGTGCTGCTGGACTTCTGGGCGAGCTGGTGCGGACCCTGCCGTGCATTCAGCCCGATTTACGAAAAGGCTTCCGAAAAGCACCCCGATATCACCTTCGGGAAGGTAAGCACCGAGGATAGCCCGGAGCTCGCGGCGCATTTCCAGATTCAGGCGATTCCGACCATTATGGCTTTCCGCGATGGTATCCGCGTCTTTGAGCAGGCCGGGGCGCTGCCGGCCGGTCCGCTCGAGGATCTGATCGGCCAGGTCAAGGAGCTGGATATGGACGAGATTCGCGCCCGTCTCGCCGCTCACGAAGCTGAGGAATCCGCACAACAGGCTGAATAAGCTACCGACTTTCCGCCAAGCACCGAGGGGCGAACTGGAATCAACCAGTTCGCCCCTCATTAATCCCAAGAAAAATTAGGAAATTTCAGCGCGTCCGAAAAGCACCGGAAGTACTCCGCGCACCAGCGAAGCTAAATCGGTGCGGATGGAGGTAGGCCGGTAGATGATGCCATCTGCCGCACCCATCCCCAGCCAGGACTCGGTGGTATCCGCAACATCGTAGACCGTTCCCACCACGTGGGCGCTGCGGGTGAAATCCGGACCGCCCAGGGCCTGCACCAGGAAGAGGCGTTCGCGAGCAGCGGTGCGGGTAGCCGAAATAATGACGGTCATGTCGAGGAGGACCTGCAGGTCGGTATCGTATTCTTCTGCCGCCGTACGCAAAGCGAAACGGGCTTCGCGGGCGCGGTGCGCATCGGGCGCGGAGAGGCGCATCATCGGGGAAATACCGCAGATTGCCCGAAGATTCAGATTCGGGACATCTTCAGCGCGCACGTGCGGCATGAGGCGTACCCCGGCCGCAATAGCATTTTCCACGTCGCTGCGCAGGGCCGCGAGGTCGGTAGCCGGGGTGATCGGAAGACTTACCAGAGCCGGGGTATCGCTGGAGTTCTGCTGGGTTCTGGCCACCGCTTCCCGTAAAGCCTGGGCCGTGGCGGGTACTTCTACCGCGATATCACCGCGGGCACGTGGACCCAGGCGGCTTGCCGTTTCCATCGCGGAGGCGACGCGGGCACCGGGAAGTACGAATTCCCCGGAAAACTGGACGAAATCAAGTCCGCCTTTCCAGGCCGCATCCGCGCAGGAGGCCAGGTGCGCGATGGAAGCCCCGTGTGCTGGGCGCGCAGCTGCGCCGTCGCCGCAAAGATTCTCTCCGCCGCCGAGCGCCGAGAGATCGACTCCTAAAAATGTTTCTCTTAAAACTTCCTCATTCGTGGTGGTGCACAGGGTGGTCAATTGGATGGTCATTAGTACTCACTATCAGGACGAAGACGGGCAGAGGGGGCACTGGCAGGCGCAAGAAGGCGCGCGCTCATAAAGTGGTGATGCCAGCGGCGCCAATGCGCCATGGTAATTCGATAGTCCGCGCACATGCTGGAGGTGAGGCCCTGGAGCGTGACAAACTGCGACATCGAATTCTCCGTTCTTCGTCGGCTCGGGTATTCCGAGCGATTGCGAGCGTGCTATATAAGCACTTGCGATAACGCTAGATCTTTATTGTCCAATAGGCAAGACAAACACGAGGGTTTTTTGCGCATATCACTATTCATTTATCGTGATTACTATTCGATCAAGGTGATGCAATACTTCGCTAAACTCTCGGGTGTCAGCGCTACAACCTGGGCGAATAAAAATACCACCCTGCACAGCTAGTGCAAAATTATGCACGTTTCCCGTAGTTACAGGTCCGTAAAGTAAGACGTAACACAGATTTGTGCACGCCGCAGCGTTCCTGTGCGGATGCCATTGAAGCACGCTCGACCGGCACACGCCAAAGGCGGCGCACCAGCACCTGGAACAGGTGATGCTAACGGCGTGACCAGTTAGGAGCCCAAGAGCACGATGTCATTGGCGTGCACCACCGGCTTCTTGCCGCGCGCCCCGGTGCTTCCCACCAGCTCGATCAGTTCTTCCACGCTATAGGCACTCAGACCCCGGGCAATAATTTCTCCGTGCCCATCACAAAGTTCCACGATATCCCCGGCCGCAAAACGGCCCGAGACCCCGATGACTCCCACCGGGAGCAAAGATGCGTGATTGCTCGTGACCGCCGCAACGGCGCCGTCGTCCAATGTAACCCGCCCCCGGGCCCGCGCCGCGAATTCCATCCAGCGCCCCCGCGCGGACACATGCCGTTTGCTCGGCACGAACCAGGTTCCCACATTCTCCCCAGCCACGGCCCGCTGCACATTATCAACGTGGGTGAGAATCACGCCGACGCCACCCGAGGTTGCCAATTCGGCCGCCGCCACTTTGGTGCGCATTCCCCCGGTTCCGACCGCCGAACCCCGCCCGGTAATCCGCAGTCCGGCGAGGTCTTCCTCGCTGGTCACCTCCGCAATGCGGGTGGCGCCCGCCTCGCTGGGGGGCTTGGTATACAGGCCGTCCACGTCCGTGAGCAAAATAAGAGTGCCGGCACCTACAAGGTGGGCGGTCAGCGCGGCCAGCCGGTCATTATCACCGAAGCGCAATTCGTCAGTGGCAACGGCGTCGTTCTCATTAACAATCGGAACCACCCGCAAACGCAAAAGCGTACGCATCGCCGTAAGCGCATTGGCGTAGTGGCGCCGGTTCGTGACATCAGAGGCGGTGAGGAGCACCTGGCCCACGCTAATGCCATGCGCTTCAAAGCGTTCCTCGTACGCAGCCATGAGGCGGGACTGGCCCACCATGGCCGCGGCCTGCTTTTCCCGCAGGGAACGCGGACGGCCCAGCTTGAGCGGCCCGATACCGGCCGCCACCGCGCCGGAGGATACCAGCACCACATCGACCCCGCGGGCGTGCACGTCCGCAATGGTGTTGACAAGAAGATCGAGGGTTTCCTGGTGCAGGGCACCGTCCGGCCCCGTCAAGGAGGAGGATCCCACTTTAATGACTATTCGACGGGAGTTCTCAAGGCAGTCACGCCGGGTCAGCGAGGTGGATGAGGTACCGGACACGAGTCACTCTTTCTTATCTGATGGTTCGGGACACCGCAGGCTAGTTTAGTCCCCTTCCGGAGTCTCTGCCTGCGGGTCCGTCCATATGCCGGCCTCCCGTTCGGAACGCAATTCCTGCCGGGCTTCTTCTTTGGCATCCATACGCTCGTAAAAATCGGCGCGCTTTTCACGCCTGGTGGGGCGGGAACGTTCGGCTTCCACCCGGATATCACGCCCGCGCGGACCGTAAATTTCGGCGACGGCGGCAACGGTCGGTTCCCAATCGAAAACGAAACCGGTCTGCGGCGGGCCGATAACCACCATATCGCCCGGCACCGCACCCAGACGGGCCAGTTCATCTTCGATACCCAGACGATGGAGGCGCTCACCGAGGTATCCAACCGCCTCATCATTGGCGAAGTCGGTTTGCCCCACCCAGCGTTCGGGCTGGCGTCCACGCACATTCCAGAACTCCTGCATACCGTCACGCCGCTTGACGATGGTGAAACGATCATCGCGTTCCCGCGCCAGGTGCAGCACCGGGCGCACCGGTTCGGCAACCTCGCGATTCGCTTTTTCTTCGCGCACCACCCGCGCCAAGTAGAAGGAGAGCTCACGCAGACCTTCGTGGCTGGCGGTGGAGACAGCGAAAACTTCCAAGCCGCGTTCACGCAGTTCCGGGGTCACAAATTCCGCGAGTTCCCGCGCATCCGGGACATCGATTTTATTGAGAATCACCACCCGCGGGCGTTCGGTGAGAGGAAGTTGACCCTCGGTGGGCGGGATATTCGCCGCGTACCGAGCCAGTTCGTGTTCCAGGGTATCCAGGTCCGTGAGCGGGTCCCGCCCCGGTTCCAGTGTGGCGCAATCGATGACGTGGGCGATCACCGCGCAGCGCTCAATATGGCGTAAAAATTCCAGACCGAGCCCGCGCCCTTCCGAGGCCCCGGGGATGAGACCGGGAACGTCGGCAATGGTGTAGCGCTCCTCGCCGGCGGTCACCACGCCGAGGTTCGGAACGAGAGTGGTGAATGGATAATCGGCGATTTTCGGGCGGGCGGCAGACATAGCCGCGATAAGGGAGGATTTCCCTGCGGAGGGGAATCCCACCAGTGCCACATCAGCCACCGATTTCAATTCGAGAACAACATCGAGTTCCTCGCCAGCTTCCCCGAGTAGGGCGAAGCCGGGTGCCTTGCGGCGCGGGGAAGCCAGGGCGGCATTTCCGAGCCCACCCACGCCACCGCGTGCTACCTCGAAAGAATCCCCGGGGCTCACAAGATCCGCGAGCACATCACCTTCGCTGTTCTTCACGACCGTTCCAGCCGGCACCTTGAGCACCAGATCCGCACCGTTCTTGCCGCGCTGGTTATCACCGGCGCCGGGTTGGCCGTTTTCCGCGCTTCGATGCGGGGTGTGGTGGTAGTCCATGAGAGTGGATTCTTGGGAATTCACTTCAAAAATGATGGAGCCCCCATGGCCGCCACTGGCGCCGTCGGGTCCCCCGAGAGGCTTGTACTTCTCCCGGCGCACCGAAACGCATCCATTTCCACCGTTGCCGGCGCGCAGGTGCAAGGTCACCTTATCGACGAACGAGGCCACGTATGCCCTCCCCTTTTTCTGTAGTGCTGACGCGTCACCGCGGCGGCTTAACCGCCGCGAGTAGATGGACGTCTGCGTAGCCGGTACTCGCGCACCGAGCCCGCGTTAACGAATGACGGGGTGGAGGTTCAATCCCCCACCCCTCATCATAGGTGCGTGCGGCGCTCGGGCCGCTCCGCCTTAAGCCTGGGTCACGACGTCGACAACCTTGCGGTCGCGACGGGTACCGAACTGGACCGTTCCGGCTGCGGTAGCGAACAGGGTATCATCCTTGCCGCGCCCGACGTTATTACCCGGATGGAACTTCGTGCCACGCTGGCGAACGAGAATTTCACCGGCGGATACTACCTGACCGCCGTACCGCTTCACCCCGAGGCGCTGGGCATTGGAGTCGCGCCCGTTGCGCGAGGAAGAGGCGCCCTTCTTATGTGCCATCTGTCTACCTTCTTACTATCTCAAAACTAGCTGCTGACGCGGCAGATCCTATTGGATGCCGGTGACCTTGAGGCGGGTCAGGGGCTGACGATGCCCCTGGCGCTTCCGGTAACCCGTCTTGTTCTTGAACTTGATGATGGAGATCTTCGGTCCCTTTTCATCGCGCACAATTTCCGCGGTAACCTTCGCCGAAATGCCATCGGCAGCCGTGGTGATCTTATCCCCGTCAACGAGCATGATGGGTTCGAGTTCGACGGTATCGCCGACTTCACCTTCCATCCTGTCAACAACCACGACGGTTCCGACAGAAACCTTTTCCTGACGGCCCCCGGCCTTGACGATCGCGTACACCACGTTTGCTCCTGTTGATTACGGCTACTTTTCGCGCTGGACAGCGCACTTAAACGACTGAGTGCCTAAGCACCGACCATCTACTTTACTGCGTCGACCCGC
Organism: Actinotignum schaalii; assembly: GCF_028864145.1. Lineage (GTDB taxonomy): Bacteria > Actinomycetota > Actinomycetes > Actinomycetales > Actinomycetaceae > Actinotignum > Actinotignum schaalii_B. The sequence continues at coordinate 30,681 of NZ_JARBHJ010000007.1, forward strand.
TTTCTTACAAGTGAGACAGCGCATGAGACCGGCCGTGTCGCTATGGGATGCGCCACGTACCTCCCGGTTGTAGCGCCGTGCCCGCTCCGAACTACCCTTGGGAATTGGCCGGAAAACTCAGAACCCCCGCCCCGTTTCCGGTGGAAATGGGACCCGACGAGACCACGGCGCGCCGCTTGGTGCCCCCGCGGGTTCCGTTAGCTGCCTCACGCGATCCGGTATGGATAGCGGACGACGGCGACACCGTCTTTGCGTGGGAGCTAGCAGAAACGGCCGTGTGCGTCGGGCTCACCACGCCGGAGGAAACCACCATGCCAGTCTTCCGCGCGGTGCCTGTGCCCGCGGTGCTACTTCCGGCACGTACGGTGCCCGTGGCTACGGCCGCGGCGCGTTCCTGCCCCGCGGTAGTACCCTTCGTATCCTTCGTTCCGGTGCCCGAAGTATCCGCGGCCGCCGGTGCGGTTCGCGAGCTACGACGACGCCGGGTAGCCGGCTTTTCCGACTTCTCCTGCTTATCACCCTTCGCGGCTTTCGCGGATTTCGCGGGCTTGTCCAGTTTTTCAGATTTCTCCGGTTTCGCGGTTTCCGCGGGCTTCTCAACCGTTTCCAGCTTCGGGGCCTCTGAATCCTGGGGCTTATCTTTATCCTGGCCATCCTTCTGCTGGGAGTCGGCATGGCCCGCAGCGGCGATGGAATTCATCATTTGAACAGCCGCCTCGCGCTGCGGGGCCGAAGCCTCCCGCCGATTCTTACGCTTGCGGGGCGCGTGGGATTCTTCGTTTTCCTCTACTGGGTGGTCGTGAATGATGTAGCCGCGCCCTTCGCAGGCTTCACAGACGGTCGAGAAGGCCTCCACGAGCCCCTGCCCCACGCGCTTACGGGTCATCTGCACCAAGCCCAGGGAGGTCACTTCCGCCACCTGGTGACGGGTACGATCCCGCCCGAGGCACTCGATAAGCCGACGCAACACAAGGTCGCGGTTGGACTCCAGAACCATATCGATAAAGTCAATAACCACGATGCCGCCAATATCGCGCAGCCGCAATTGCCGCACGATTTCTTCGGCCGCTTCCAAATTATTACGGGTTACCGTTTCTTCTAGCGAACCGCCCGATCCGGTGAACTTCCCGGTATTAACATCCACTACCGTCATGGCTTCGGTGCGGTCAATAACAAGAGTGCCCCCCGAGGGCAGCCACACCTTGCGGTCGAAAGCCTTGGCGAGCTGTTCTTCCACCCGGTAGGCCTCGAAAATATCGCGGGAATCATCCCATCGGCTCACCCGGTCCATGAGTTCGGGAGATAGTTCTTCCACGTACGTGGAGATCGTCTCCCAGGCATCCTCACCCTGCACGCGCAGGGAATCGAAATCTTCGTTAAAGATATCGCGTACAACTCGCACAGCCAGTTCCGGTTCACTCTTGAGAACCTGCGGTGCGGTTTTCGCCGCCTTGGCCTTACGCTGAATTTCTTTCCAGCTCTTCGTCAGGCGTTCCACGTCATTCTTGAGCTGCTCCGCGGTAGCACCTTCGGCGGCGGTGCGCACAATGACGCCGTGATCTTCCGGCACAATTTCTTTGAGAAGCTTCTTGAGACGCGAACGTTCCGAATCGGGAAGCTTACGCGAAATACCGGTCATATCCCCACCGGGAACAAGTACCAGATGGCGCCCGGCGAGGGTGACCTGGCTGGTCAGCCGCGCACCCTTATGGCCGATAGGATCCTTGGTGACCTGCACGAGCACGGTATCTCCGGACTTGAGCGCCTGCTCAATCCGGCGGTTCTTGCCGGTAACCCCGGCGGCCTTCCAATCCACTTCGCCAGCATAAAGAACCGCGTTGCGTCCCTTACCGATATCAACAAAAGCGGCTTCCATCGAGGGCAGCACATTTTGCACCCGCCCCAGGTACACATTGCCGACCATGGAAATCTGGGTGTGCCGCGCCACGTAGTGCTCTACGAGCACATCATCTTCGAGCACCGCGATCTGGTTGAGACCGTCGCGTTCCCGCACAATCATGTCGCGTTTAACGGATTCACGCCGCGCCAGGTATTCCACTTCGGTGATGGATCCGCGCCGACGGGCCGATCCCTCGCGATTCTCGCGGCGCCGAGCACGCTTGGCAGCCAAGCGAGTGGAGCCCTTGGGCGCTGCCACTTCATCGTCGGACGAAAGGCTACGACGGCGCCTCCGGGTGGGCGCTACCGAAGTTTCATCCGTTTCCGCGTGGTCGCTTTCTTCAGAGGCGGCGTCGTCGTTCTGAGAACCTCGCGGCGCGCGAGCGGAAGAATCATGCTCGCCGCGTTCGCGCCGCCGGGTGCGCCGGGAGGAACTATCGCCAGAATCGGAATCTGCGCCGCTGGAGGAATCGTCATCAACGAGGTAGGTGACCCGGATAGCATTGGCAGCGTCGGGTTCCTGGAAGAGCGGAATATCCGTATTAATACGGAAGCGTGGAATTTCCACCGCCTCTTCTTCAGGTACCGGAATGAAAAACGGACTCGCCGCAGCCGCACTCACGGTGCCGTGCTCCGACGCGGTGGCTTCTTTCGCCATTCGTCTACACTTCCCGACAGGCGCGCACCCCGTATCCCGTGCGGACCTATCACCATTGCGGCCGACGCCGCGCAAGCATATTCACGTTCGAGGGCATATCCGGCGCTCATCATCTGCCGGCCAGGTTCTTCACAGCCTCGAACCACCGGGGCGATACGGTAGCGCCCGGTACACTGATGCCGATTCTACATGAGGAGTACTGGACTGGCGCTGGGAGGTTCCCGAAATCTCCGCAACGCCGGGCACCTGCCGGGGCCTGCAATCACCACCACACAGACCTGCCCGGGACTTTCGTCCCTATTTTTTGAGAGGTGTCGCTAACCTGTGTGCCAGATGGCACATGAGCGCCGGGCCGGACAAAAGTCCCTCGTGTTCGATACCTCTTATTGCCGCGCGGGTGAGTAGGATCGAGGGTGAAAAATTTGATCGCGCTGCTACGGGACCACCGCGGCGATCCACGCGCGATCACACGTGTTACACATCGGAAAGGTGAAAAGGTGGATCCGATCACCCTTGCGCGATGGCAGTTCGGTATTACAACCGTCTACCACTGGCTTCAGGTGCCCCTGACCATTGGTCTGTCTGTCATCGTGGCGTATATGCAAACTAAGGCCCGCAAAACGGGCGATCCGAAGTGGCAGCGGATCACCGATTTCTTCGGCAAGATCCTGCTCATCAACTTCGCGCTCGGCGTTGCCACCGGTATCGTGCAGGAATTCCAGTTCGGCTTGAACTGGTCGGAGTACTCGCGTTTCGTCGGTGACATCTTCGGTGCCCCGCTCGCTTTCGAGGCCCTCCTGGCGTTCTTCCTGGAGTCCACGTTCCTCGGATTGTGGATCTTCGGCAAGGGCCGCCTCTCCCCCAAGATGCACAACCTGACCATCTGGCTCTTCTCCATGGGTACCGTGATTTCCGCGGCGTGGATTTTGGCGGCCAACTCCTTCATGCAGGATCCGCACGGCGCGGTCTTCAACCCGGAAACCGGGCGCGCGGAGCTGGACGGCATGGCAGGCTTCCTTGGCCTCTTCGCCAATACCACCTGGGTACTCACCTTCCTCCACACCTTAGGCGCTGCGTTTACGCTGGCCGGCGTACTGGTGGCCGGCTTCGCTTTCTGGTGGATGGCACGCTCTATTCGCCTCTCCGGCAACGAAGTCGAAGCGCGCGAATACTGGAAACCCACCGCTAAGCTCGGCCTCAAGGTCACCCTGGTCGCCGCGATTATTGCCGCCCTGTCCGGTCACTACATGGGTCAGCACCTCGGCGTCATCCAGCCCCCCAAGGCCGCGGCCATGATGGGCGTGTGCCAGGGCGAAGAAAACGCCAAGCTTTCCCTTGTTATGTGGGGTAATAGCTGCGAGGATGCTACCTCGATCTACGTTCCGATTCCCGGCCTGGAATCCTTCATGATGACCAACCACTGGTCCGGTCCTGATTCGCGCCTGGAATCCATTAGCGAAGCCAATGAGCGCGTGCGTGACCGCATCCACCAGATGGAGAACGTCAACGCGGAGCTCGTGGAGAAGTTCGATACCGCTTTCGAAAACCAGCAGGTCACTCCGAACGTTCTGGCCTCCTACTACTCCTTCCGCGTCATGGTGGGAGTGGGGATGCTGGATCTCCTCATCGCGGTCCTCGGACTGTGGGTGCTGCGCGGGGATCGCATTATGCGCTCGGAACGCTGGGGCAAGTTCTGGCTGTGGATGATCCCGCTGCAATTCGTGGCGAATTCCGCGGGCTGGATCCTCACCGAAATCGGGCGCCAGCCGTGGATCGTTTACCCGACTCAAATTGATGGCGTCCTGCTCATGACGGACCTGGGTGTTTCCCATTCCGTCAACGGTGGCAGCGTCGCCTTCTCCCTGACCATCTTCACGGTGCTCTACTCGGCACTCGGCGTGGTGTGGATCTGGCTTCTGGGCCGCTACCTGCGCGAGGGTATCAATACCCACAAGAAGGTCGTCGAATACGATGCGAAATCTACCCCGAATTTCGTTTACTAGGAGGACCTCATGGAACAAACATTTTTGATGACTCTGTGGTTCATCCTCGTAGCGGTCCTGTGGATTGGTTTCCTGGCCCTGGAGGGCTTCGGCTACGGCGTTGGGATGTTCCTCAAGACCTTTGCGCGTAACGAACGCGAACGTCGCGCCATGATCAATTCGATCGGCCCCCACTGGGACGGCAACGAAGTGTGGCTGCTCACCGCAGGTGGTGCTACTTTCGCGGCGTTCCCGGAATGGTACGCCACCATGTTCTCGGGCATGTACATCGCCCTCGTCCTCGTGCTCGTCTGCCTTATTATCCGCATCTGCGCCCTCGAATGGCGCAAGATGATCCGCACCGAGCGCTGGCGTAATACCTGGGACACCCTGCACTGCATCGTGTCGTGGATCGTATCGATCCTCTTCGGGGTGGCTTTCGCCAACCTCGTGGCCGGGATGAAAATCGAGGTGGGCAACTACTCCTCCGGTGAGTTCGTGGCCGTGGCACCCGATGCGGTGACGTGGGAAGCCCTCGCGGATAACCACCACTACCTGACCGGCGGGTTCTTCTCGCTGCTCACGCCTTTCACCGTCCTGGGCGGGTTGGTCACCCTCTCGCTCTTCTTCAGCCACGGCGCGCTGTGGCTCTCGATTAAGACGGCCGGTGAACTCCAGCTGCGTTCCATTAACTTGGCGAAGCGCACCACCGTGATCTCCACCGCGATTACCGCGGTTTGGGCTCTGTGGGCCTACTTCGTGTACAGCTCGCAAGTCCTGGCGATTATCCCGCTGGCTATCTGCGCGGTGCTCCTTATCGCCACCGTGGCAGCCACGTGGGCTAACCGGGAGATTCTCGCCTTCGGGCTGCACTTCGCGGCTATTGCCGCGGCGGTGTCCACCATCTTTGCGATGATGGTTCCCTATGTCATGAAGTCGTCGATCAACGAGGCTTACTCCCTCACGATCGCGCAAGCCTCGGCCACCGCGCCAACGCAAACCATCATGACCATCGCGGCACTTATTTTCGTTCCGATCGTCCTCGGTTACACGGTGTGGGCATACTCCGTGTTCCGCAAGCGCATTGACGCCGGGCAAATTCCCGAGGAACCCGTGGGATTGGAACCGAAGAAGATCCGCGAGTTCGAGATTCGTTAAGTAGCACGTGAGATCGGGAGGCGGGGGCCGCCCCCCCCCCGCCCGCGCCCCCCCCCCCTCCCCTCATAAGGCAGCCTCTCATCCGCACTCTCGGATCCTTGGGCCCTGAAATGCCATAACTCCGCTGTGGAGCGTAGTCCGCAGTAAAACGGGGTGATCCAGCGTCATACTCAGGGCCGGGCTACCATGACAGCAGTGTCCAAGGAGAAGAATGAAGCCCGTTGATTCTCGACTTATGAAATTCGCGCCCACGGCGCGTCGTTACGTTGCCTTGCTCGGCGGAGTTGGTTTTCTGGAAACAGCCCTCGTGCTTGCGCAATGCTTCTTTATTGCCGCCTCCGTTGCGCCGGTGGCAGACGGCGATCTCACCTTCCGTGACATCGGCTGGCCGGTATTCGGGGTCGCGGCTGCCTTCACCGCTCGCAGTGTTCTTATCTATATCCGCGAGTCCTACGGCCATCGCGCCGCGCTGCGCACCATCGCTAATCTGCGCGCCCGGGTACTACGCCGGGCTGGTGACCTGGGCGACCGCTGGCTCGCCTCCGGTAACACCTCCACCACGGTTACCCTGGTGACCTCCGGACTGGATGATTTGGAACCCTATTTCGTCAAATTCCTCCCCCAGCTCATCCTCACCTGCACGGTTACGCCTTTCGCACTCGTTGTTATCCTTTTCCTCGATTGGGTGAGCGCCATTGCCATCGTGGCCTGTATTCCACTCATCCCCATTTTCATGATCCTTATCGGGCGCATGACCCAGGCATTTTCCAATGAACGCCTCGCCTCCATGCAGCGCCTGGGCCAGCAGCTCCTTGACCTTTTGGGTGGTCTGAGCACTCTCAAAGCACTCGGGCGCGAAGAAGACCCGGCCCGGCGCGTCAAGCATCTCGGGGATGACTACGCCAAGAAAACACTCCAAACTCTTTACATCGCTTTCCTCTCCGGCGCGGTGCTGGAATTCCTTGCCACGCTATCTACCGCTCTCGTTGCGGTGGAGGTAGGCCTGCGCATGGTGGCCGGAAATGTCTCCCTTTTCACCGGGCTGACGATTATCATGCTCACCCCGGAAGTCTTCAAACCGCTGCGGGAAGTTGGCACCCAATTCCATGCTTCCTCCAACGGAGTAGCGGCTTCTGCTCAGGTCTTTGACCTGCTTGAGCAGCCCCTCCCGGTGGAAGATGGCGCGGTTGAGTGCCCTGATCTGGCCAATTCCCCTATCACGATCCGTGATCTCTCGGTTCTTGCGCCCGGCCGTGATACCATCGCGCCCGCGCAGCTGAACGCGGACATCCTCCCAGGGCAGGTAACTGCTTTACGGGGAGCCTCCGGTTCCGGAAAAACAACAACGGCAAATGTGCTCCTCCGCTTCATTGCCCCCGATAGCGGAACCGTGCATATTGGCACCACCCCGCTCGAAAATATCCGCCAAGAAAGCTTGTGGCAGCAGGTGTCCTGGGTTTCCCAGCGCCCGGTAATCGTGCCGGGAACCGTAGCGGAAAATATTGGGGTGACTCCGGGCCCAGCCCTGGAACGCGCCGCGGCCCTCGCCGGTTTTGACGAGGTCATCGCCGAACTTCCGGAAGGGTGGAATACCTTTATCGGGCAGGGCGGCGTCGGTCTTTCCGTGGGCCAGCGCCAGCGCCTTGCCCTCACTCGTGCCCTGGTGTCTGAGCGCCCCCTCGTGCTTCTCGACGAGCCTTCCGCCCACCTGGATGCTCGCAGCGAACGGCGCGTCGTCGAATCAGTTGCGCATCTACGAGCGCAGGGACGCACCGTTATCGTTATCGCTCACCGCACCGCGCTTCTCGACCTTGCCGATGCGGTTATTGATGTAGTGTCAACGACGGCGCAACCGGCTGCCACATCTCCCGGCACCGCACGGCCGGTCCCAGAGCCGGCCGCCGCGCAAATGCAAGCCACTGCACCACCGTCCCCCACCGCGCCCGCTAACTCCCAGACAACCGAGGTGACCAAGTGAGTACTTTCCCTCAAGATGAACGCCGTGCTCTCCTCCGTGCCTTGCGGCTCCTACGCGTGGACAAGGGCGGATTCTGGGGTTCCGTTGCGGCGGGTGCCGCCGGACTCAGCAGCTCGGTGGCCCTGGCGGCCGTTTCCGCCTGGCTCATTACCCGAGCTTCCCAAATGCCCCCGGTCCTCGCCCTCGGCGTGGCTACCACCTCGGTGCGTTTCTTTGGGGTATCTAAAGCTCTGCTGCGCTACGTCAACCGAATTTTCTCGCACCGGGTTACTCTCTACGGAATGTCCAATCTGCGTACCGCTGTCTACGCGACGCTGGCCGATTCCCCTACCGACGTGGTCACCTCGGTGCGTCGCGGTGACCTGCTTGCCCGCACCGGCCGGGATGTTGATTCGGTCGGTGACGTCGTCGTCAAAGCGGTCCAACCCGGAGCGGTTGCCGGTATTGTCTGCCTCGTCTCCTGCCTCATCGTGGGGATTCTGTGCCCACCCATCGGCCTGCTGCTGGCCGGCTGCCTCCTTATTTCCGGAATCCTCGCTCCCTACCTGGCCATGCGAGGGGGTCGCATCGCAGAAGAAGCGCAGGTGCGTGACGAAACAGAGATTTCCGCAACCGCGCTGACCATGCTCGATTCGGCCGCTGAGCTGCGGGTAGCCGGGCGGGTGAACGCCATGGAGGAGGTTCAGGAAGCCACCGAACAGCGGATCTTCCGGCACCGCGACGCCGCGGCCCGCCCCCAGGCTCTCGCTATCGCCCTGGATACCCTCGCCATGGGTATTGCCGTGGTGGGTGCGATTCTTATCGGAAGCCGGGCTCTGGACGCCGGCACGCTTTCCGCCACCGCGTTGGCGGTCTGCGTCCTCACCCCGCTCGCCGCTTTCGAAGCCACCCAGGGCCTAGGAGAGGCAGCGATCCAACTGGTACGTTCCGCCAAGGCTGCCCAGCGTATCCTCGAGCTCCTCGACCGGGCCCAGCGCAGCGAAGAACCGGAAGCCCCGGCACCCACGCACGAACACGGCCTGCATGCTACGGACCTCATTATTGGGTGGCCGGGCGGGCCGGACGTGGCCGGACCTTTCGAGCTCCACGTAGAACGTGGCTCCTCCATCGCCATCGTGGGACATTCGGGAATCGGGAAATCTACCCTGCTCTATACTTTGGCGGGAATGCTGCGCCCGCATGCCGGCTCGGTCCGCCTGGACGGGCACGAAGTCTCCACCCTGGATCGGCGCACGGTCTCCCACACCCTCACCCTCACCGCGGAGGACGCTCACGTTTTTGAAACCACCGTGCTGGAGAACCTCCGGGTGGCGCGCCCCTCGGTCACCGAAAGAGAAGCCGTGGAGCTGCTGGTGCGCGCAGGCCTGGGTACCTGGCTCACCCAGCTCCCGCGCGGGGTTCATACTCTGCTGGGAGAGGATGCCGCCACGATCTCGGGTGGAGAACGACGGCGCCTGCTGCTTGCCCGGGCGCTAGCCTCCGATGCGGAATTCCTGCTCCTGGATGAACCCGGTGAGCACCTCGACCCGGAAACCGCCGATGAGCTTATCCGCGATTTGCTTCGGGCCGGTAAGAATAGCACCGATCCGCGTACTATTATCTTGGTGACGCACCGGCTCACGCCCCTTGATGCCGCCGACGAGGTTATTGTTATGACCCGTGACGAAGGTGGTATCGCCCACGTGAGCGCGCGCGGCACCCACGAGGAGCTCACCGAAAGGCTCGCCTCGTACGCATGGGCGGCGAAACAGGAATAAGGATGCTGGATACCACAACGGTTATTTTCAATGCGCTCGCGTTGACCGCGCGCCTGGATCGCACCCAGGTGCTCGAGAATTTGGCCGGCGCCGGATTGAAATTAACCGGAGCGTCCAGTGCCGCCGTTCTCATGTTCAATTCGGCGGAAAAGGTGACAAGCATTGTTACCCTGGGCCAGGCGCTACCCGCAGCTGCCAGCCTCACACCCACCAGCCTGGATCGCGACCTCGAATCTCTCGGCAATGAAGATACCATCATGTGGGATCGTGCCGAGGCAGTTAGTGCCGTGCATGATGCGAGCGGCATCACCCCGGAACCTGCCGCGGGAAACACCCCACTTACCGCTGCCAGCTACAGGGATGGACTCTACGGCCCGGGTATCACGAACTTCCTCACCTCGCGTCTCATGACCGGGAATCGGGTGCTCGCCCGAGTCATCTTCTTCAATAAACCCGGTTCTTTTAGCGAAGCAGATATTAACCTCATTGCACTGTTGGCGCGCGCCGCTACTATTGCCGTCGAAAATGCACGCCTGTACGAGGAATCGAATTCCCGTGCGCAATGGCTTTCCGCCTCGCGGCGTATCACTATCGCGCTGCTGCAAGGAAGCGATGAAGAGGAAGCCCTCCAGCTGATCGCCACCGAAATGCGGCGGGTAGCGGATGCCGATCTGGCTCTTATTATCCTTCCCTCGGTGGCTGATACCTGGGCTTGCGAATTTGTGGCGGGCGAGGTCGGGCAGGACCTGGTGGGCACCACTTTCGGGCGGGATTCCCGAGCGCGGGCGGTGGCCCAAAGCGGGCTCGGGCGCATTATTGATACAAGCACCGCGCCACCTTCCCCCGATAATCCGCTCAACCGTTTCGGCCCACTTCTTTACGCGCCGATGGCCGGAGGGGATACCGCGCGCGGTGTTATTATTCTGGCCCGGCTGCGCGGGCGCGCGGAATTCGACATGGTTGATTTAACGATGGCGGAAAGCGTGGCGAATCAGGCAGCCCTCGCCTTGGAGCTGGCTGATGCGCGCTACGTGCAAGCCCAATCGGCACAGTTGGAAGAACGCTCCCGCATTTCGCGCGATCTGCACGATTTCGCGATCCAGCAGCTCTTCGCTTCCGGGATGCGCCTGTCTGCGTTGCGTGATGATCTCGCCACCGAGGACGCGGTGGCCGATAATGTGCTCGATACCCTCGATAACGCCATCGAATCGATTGATGAATCCGTGGCGCAGATCCGCCAGATTATTTACTCGCTGCGCGGCCCGGATACCTCGGTTCCGGTGGTCTCACGCCTGCGCCGCGAGGTGAGCTCCGTGACGGCACAGCTCGGTTTCACCCCGAGCCTGCGTATTAGCGTGCGCGGCGAAGATATTGATAGCGGCACCCACACCGAGATTGATGATGCCATCGGTTCGGATATTAGCGACGACGTTATCGCCGTGGTGCGCGAATGCCTTTCCAATGCGGTGCGCCACGCTCACGCCCATACCATCACAGTCACGGTTACCGTTACCGACCGCGATATTAGCGTGGAAGTTGCCGATGACGGCGTAGGTATTGGCGAATTGAGCCGACGTTCAGGGCTATCTAATCTGGCCGCCCGGGCCCGGCGCCACCACGGTACCTTCTCCATTGCTCCGGGCAGCGAGAGCGGTACGGTAGTGCGCTGGCGGGCCCTCATCGACGGTTAACCGACTACCCGAGTAACCAGGTCAACGGCTCAATAGCTCTATCAACATACCGGTAGCTCAGTCGGTAAACAGCTAATCGCCCGGCACTGGGCCCGGCTACTGGTTGCGCCACCCGGTGGCACGCTGGCCGGCAACCCATGCGGCAACCTGGGTGCGCCGCTGCAAGCCCATCTTGGAGAGCAGCGAGGTAATGTGGTTCTTCACCGTCTTTTCCGCCACCCCGAGCTGCTCGCCGATTTCCCGGTTGGATAGCCCATCCCCGATCAGCTCAAGAACATTGCGTTCCGAGGGGGTGAGATCCGCGGTGGGATCATCATGATCGGCGCGCCGCCGTGAGACCGTGCGCTCGTCGAGAAGAACGCGCCCTTCGGCCACGGCCTTGATATTGTCCGAAATTTCCGCCCCGCGCACCGACTTCAAGAGGTACGCTTTCGCGCCGGCGTTGAGGGATTCGGAGAGGGCGTCGTCGTCATCAAAAGAGGTGAGGACGATGCACTTAGTATCCGGGCTGACCTCCTGGAACTGATTAATAATATCGATTCCGGTGCCGTCCGGGAGCCGCAAATCTACCAGCGCAACATCGGGGAGCACCAGGCCGCCGCGCCGTACCGCTTCTTCTACGCATCCGGCTTCGGCAACCACCTCGAGGCCCTCCGAACGGTCAACCACCTCAATGATTCCCCGCCGTACCACTTCATGATCATCAATAATCATGACGCGAATATTTTGTGCCACGCGCCGGCCCTCCTTTGTTTGCATCGCCATCATCGGTCAATAATCCGCCCTTATTCTACCCAATCGGAGCGACTTGACATACCGGGCACAGCGTGGTGGAACGCCCGCCGAGGGTAATTTTCCGCAAGGGGGTTCCGCAGCGCTCGCAGGGTTGCCCGGCCCGCCCGTAGGCCCGCAAAGACCTCTCAAAATAGCCGCTCTCGCCGTTGACATGCACGTACAGGCGATCAAAAGATGTGCCGCCGGCGGCCAGCGCAGCTTGGAGTACCTCCCGCCCGGCGTGCAGCAGTTCCCGCGCCGCGTGGTTCGCGAGCGCCGTGGTTTCGGGGTGAATACGAGCTCGATAGAGCATTTCATCGGCATAAATATTTCCGATTCCGGAAATGATGTTCTGGTCGAGAAGCACGCGTTTGATCGCGCGCCGGGTGGTGCCGAGAATTTCGAGTAGTGCGGTTTCGTCCAGATGAGGATCGAGCAGGTCTCGGGCAATATGCGCCACGGGCGCGGGTACGACGGCGCGCTCGGACCCCGCCCCGCCCGGCTGGCCATCAGCGGTGGCCTGGAAAGCGACCGGCGCCAGGTAGCCGAAGGTGCGCTGATCCACGAAGTCGAGGACACGGCCGTTATCGAGCGCGAAGCGGGCCCGCAGGTGGCGGCGCTGCCCGGCCGAACCTTCTGCATCGGCGGGAGTTTCTGCACAGGCGGGGCTTCCTTCACCGCCGGCACCCGGCTCATCCACCCTGAATTGCCCGGACATACCCAGGTGAGCGAGGAGGGCCAGATCCTCCCCCATATCGCACCACAGGAATTTTCCGCGCCGTACCACCGCTCGCACGGTACGGCCCACCACCGGGGCCAGGCCCTGCGGGGCACGGCGGATCACGCGGGTGCCGAAAGCCTGCGCGGTAAGGATGCGCCGGCCCGTCAGGTGTTCAGCGAGTCCGCGTCGGATTGATTCAACTTCGGGAAGTTCGGGCACGCCTACCTACTAGGATTCCGCGCCGGCAGTGCCGTCGGTGGCGGAGGCACCCGTGCCGGGAGCTGCGTCGTCGTTCCTATCCTCAGCTGCCGGCTGTACCTCACCCTTCTCGATCAGATCGGCGAGAATCCGGTAGGAGGCTTCGGCGGCGGCGTGGCGCGCATTCTTCTGTGAGCTTCCTTCGCCGCTCCCCCATTCGCGCCCGGCCATGGAGGCCACCGCGGTGAAAACCCGCGCGTGGTCGGGACCGGTGGAGCTCAACTCGAATTCCATGGTGCCTTCCCAGCCCAGGCCATGCGCAAGCTCTTCGAAACTCGTTTGCCAGTCGAGGTTGGGGCCCAGCACCGAGGCATCCTTGATCTTGGAATCGAGGAGCCGGTCCACGATCTCACGGGTTGGTTCCATTCCGTGTTCCAGATAAGTCGCGGCAATTAGGGCTTCCACCGTATCGGAGAGGATGGAATCCTTGTTACGCCCGCCGGAGCGATCCTCCCCGCGGCCCAGGCGCAGGGAGTCACCCAGATTGATCCGCCGCGCCACATCGGCCAAGGCCTTCTCAGACACCGCGTAGGTTTTCATTTGGGACATATCGCCTTCGGAGGCATCGGGGTATTCCCGAAATACTTTCTCCGCGATGATGAGGCCCAGAATGGAATCACCCAGGAATTCCAGGCGTTCGTTATGGGGTTCGTCGTGCTCGAAAGCGAAGCTGCGATGGGTAAGGGCGCGGCGCAGCAAGGGCCGAGGCAGGTCAATTCCCCACTGTTCCACTAATTCACGATAGGCCATGCTTACTCCTGTGCCCGCAGCTGGGCTTCCAGTGCGTCCAGCGCATCCGAGTGCAGGGTGGGTGCCTCGTGGTGGTGCCCTTCGGGCAGGTCTTCCAGGCGTTCCCCACAGCCGGCGCACAGGCCCTGGCACGTGGGGGAACACAGGGGTTGGAAGGGCAGATTGAGCACAATGGCATCGCGGAGCACCGGTTCCAGATCCACGTGGTGATCCTCAATGACCGGGTGTTCTTCGGCGTCCTCATCCCCTTCAGCAATGAGTTCGGCACGCCGCTGCGGGTAGTAGGCCAGATCGGATACTTCCTGGGTGCGTTCTTCGTGGATATCGCGCAGGCAGCGTGAGCACTGGCCCTCCACGGTGAAATGCACTTGCCCGCCAATATAAACACCTTCGGACACCGAGGTGAGGTTGAGATCCACATCAAGTTCGGATCCGGTAGGGACGGCCATGAGCTCGATACCCAGATCCGGGGGCGCCGCGAAGGTTTCCCGCACCGGCATAAAGGACCCGTCGCTACGCGGTAAATCGTGCAGCGAGACAACAAAAGGACTGCGAAGGTCCACTATTCCTCCTCGGAATGATCAAAAACAGCGTCGGTGGTTTCTTGGCGGCTGGCAAGAACTTCCCGGCCCGCGTAAATCTGGGCGAGGGCCGCATCCATTTTTTCGTGCGCGGCCCGCACGGCCTCTTCCAGCGCGGCCGCGACCCCGTTCACCTGGTCTTCCAGATTAGCGAGGGTCGAATCAGAGTAGTGGTTGGCGCCTTCGCGTAGCCGTTCGGCCTTCTGCTTGGCTTCGTCCTCAATTCGCGCGGCGGTGGAGCGCGCCGCAATGGTGATGGCGTCATTGGAGACGAGCCGGCTGGCCTGGGCGCGTGCTTCCGCCACAATATTTTCTGCATCCTGGCGGGCCGAGGCAATAATACTCGCTGCTTCCTGGCGCCCGGAGGCGCGCACCGAATCGATATCAGCCAGCACGTCATCGGCGCGGAGCACCTGATCGGGTACCGCATCGCGGGCTAGCTGGAGCAGGTCACGCACCTCGGATTGGTTGATCATCACCGAGGCGGACATGGGGATGGAACGTGCGTTATCCACCAGGGCGAGGAGCTCATCGAGGATCTCCACCACCGATTCCCCGCGTGTATCGTGAGTCATTGCATCTCCTCTTCCAAAGCCCGCGCCACCCGCGCGGGAACGAAACTCCGCACGTCACCTTTGTGCCGTGCCACATCTTTCACCAGCGAGGAGGCAATATGGCCTTTCGCCGGATCCCCCACCAGGAACACCGTTTCGATCCCCGATATTTCCCGGTTCATGAGCGCCATGGGGTATTCCGCATCCAGATCCACCGCGGAGCGCAGTCCCTTGACGATGGCATCCGCCCTGATATCTCGGCAAAAATCCACCAGCAGCCCGCCGAAATCCTCCACCCGCACATTGGCCATATGGCGCACTTCTTCGCGAATGAACTCCACGCGTTGCCGCGGCGAAAAAAGCGGATTTTTCGAAGAGTTATGCGCGACCAGAATAACAACCTCGTCAAAGAGGGAAGCGGCGCGGGCAAAAACGTCGAGATGTCCAAAAGTGACGGGATCGAAAGACCCGGGGCAGACTGCAAGCGTCATAGTTATAGCCTAATCTTTCCTGAGGCGCTCAGCCTAGTCGACGCGCGACTGCAGCGCGCTCTCGCCGTCCACCGCCGCTTCAGCGCCCTGTGCACTCTCGCTGCGCTGCGCTGTCCACAACGTCGCGGTGCCGTAACGGCGCGAATCATCCAGTTCCCATCCTTCCGGCCAGCTAGGTTCCGGTGAGGAACTATCGCGTTCCACAACGACGACGGCGTCCGCGGCTACGTGCGGGGCCAGGCCGTCGAGCACTTTCGTAATCTGCGCTTCGGTGTAACGATAGGGCGGGTCCACGAAGACGACGTCAAAACGATAATTCGGTTCCTGGGAGAGGTACTTTTCCGCTTTCATCCGGACCACGGTCACATCCAGGTGGGCGCGGGCGGCGTTGTCACGAATAATACTGACCGCCGGCCCTTCCGATTCCACCAGAACAACGGCGCGTGCCCCGCGGCTTTTCGCTTCCAGGCCCAGGGCACCGGAACCGGCAAAAAGATCGAGCACTTCCCCATCGGCGATAAAGCCGCGGTGATCCAGCCGGGAAAATACTGCTTCACGCGCTTTTTCCGAGGTGGGGCGTGTTCCCGAGCTCGGCACCCGCAGAATATGCCCCTTGGCGGTTCCGGCAACAATACGTGTCATTGCTTATCCCCTTTCCAGGTAGGTGGCTCGCTCGGTATCCAATGCGTCCGCCGCTCGCTCCAATTCCGCGCCCACGGCACCGCGCTCTACGAGGTCAGTGGCGGCGGCGCGCGCGGTAGCGATAATATCAGCGTCGCGCACCGCAGAGAGGAAACGCAGGTGGGAGGTGGTTCCCGCCTGCCGAGTTCCGAGCACATCGCCTTCGGAGCGCAGCTCCACATCCTTCTCAGCCAGCGCGAAGCCGTCCGTGGTGGCGGCGAAAGCCGCGAGACGCTCAGCGGCCAGGCTCTCTTCCGGGGCGCCGCTCACCGCCAGGCACAGACCGGCTTTGCTCCCGCGCCCGATGCGCCCGCGCAGCTGGTGCAGCTGGGAAAGCCCGAAACGTTCAGCATTCATAATAATCATCATGGTGGCCTGAGGAACATCCACCCCCACCTCGATGACGGTGGTGGAGACGAGCACGGGGACCCGCCCGGCCGCGAAATCTGCCATGGCGGCGTCTTTGTCAGCCGCGCTCAACCGCCCGTGCATCTCCCCCACCGGGATTCCCGCGAATTGGGGAAGCGCGCGCAGACGTTCGGCCAGTTCAGTTACGGTGGCCAACGTGCCTTCACTGCCCGGGTCCTCCGCGGGCGCGGCTGCGTCGTCGTTCTCACTAATACGGGGAGCGAGCACGTATACGCGCCCGCCTCCCGCTATTTCTTCCCGGGCCCGCCACCACATACGCGCGATCCAGTTCGCACGGTTTTCTGGAACGACGACGGTGCTCACCCCGGAGCGCCCGCCGGGCAGATCACGCAGGGTAGATACCGCCATATCTCCGAAAACCGTCATGGCAACGGTGCGCGGGATGGGAGTGGCGGTCATGACGAGGGTGTGGACGCCGCGCGCGAGGCTATCGCGCTGATCCACCCCGAAGCGGTGCTGTTCATCCACCACGGCCAGACCGAGGAAAGGAATCTGGACGGTATCCGAGAGCAGCGCGTGGGTACCGATAATAATGCCGGCTTCTCCCGAAGCAATCCGGGCAAGCGTGGCGCGACGCTCACTGGCGGTGAGCGAACCGGTGAGGAGTTCCACTCGGGTGGATTGCTCGGCCGCCCCCAGCATCCCGCCCGCGCCCAAATCTCCGAGCAGGTCGCGCACGCTGCGGGCGTGCTGGGCAGCCAGAACTTCGGTAGGTGCCAGGAGCGCCGCCTGGCCGCCCCCGTCGACCACCTGGAGCATGGCACGCAGGGCCACCACGGTTTTCCCGCTTCCCACGTCTCCTTGGAGGAGACGTTGCATCGGGGTGGTGCCCGCCAAATCGGCGGCAATTTCTGCGCCAACCTCGCGCTGCCCGGCGGTGAGTTCAAAGGGCAGGCGGGCATCGAAAGCATCCAGAAGCCCTCCGCTCCGCGGCGGGTAAGCGCTGGTGGGATGCGCGGCGCGAGCGGCGCGGCGCCGGGCGAGGACGGTGTGGAGCACGAGGGCTTCTTCGTGACGGAAGGGCAGTTGGGCGAGCGCTGCACTGATGGGCTCCTCCGGGCGGTGGGCACGGCGCAGAGCTTCAAGCCGGGTGGGCAGACCGTGGGCGTGCCGGTAGCCGTCGGGGAGCAGATCGGGAACATCCACACTGGTCAGCCCGGTAAGAACAGTGCTGACCGCCCGCTCGATTTTCCAGGAGGGCAGCGCAGCGCTGGCATGATAGATGGGGATAGGGCGGCGTAAACGTTCCACGTCAACACTCCCCTCGTCTTCTACCAGGTCGTAATCGGGATGCGTGAGTTGCAGCGTGCCGCGATAAGAACTCACCGTTCCGGAGAATGCCGCGACCGTGCCGGGTTGCAGGCGCCGTTCGTGGTAGGCCAGCACCCGCTGTGACTTCGCGAAAAAGGTGAGGTTGAGTTCGCGGGCGCCGTCGGTCATAAGAACGGAAAGAATAAAGCCGTGCCGCGCGCGCATAGGCCGTAGTTCCGCCCCTACCACCCGGCCGATCACGGTGACGTCCTCACCTTCGCGCACCTGTTCAATGGGCAGGAGTTCACCGCGCCGGGCGTAACGGAAGGGGAGGTGGTAGAGCAGCTCGCCCACCGTATGCAGGCCGAGCCGCGCGAGAGAGGTGGCGCTGCGTTTGCCGAGAGCGCGTTCAAGTGGCACACTCAGCGCGGTCCATCCGTCTGATACCACGGCCGGGGTACCGCCTCGCGTACGTGCCGCCGCCTGCGCACTGTCCATACCGTTCACATTACCGTTACCGCTCTGCAATATTTGTCACGACGACGCCGCCACCCCCGCCACACGTGCCCTACGCCACGGAGGGAACCTTTGGCAAGCAAGCGGCTTACCGCTATACTAGTGGAGTTGTAATTTTCCTATGCGCTCAGGTGTATCTACCGAACAGCGGCAGGTGCGCGAGCGGATCCATGATCAACCGAAGGAGAACACCGTGGCTTCTGTTTGTGACGTCTGCGGCAAGCACCCGGGCTTCGGGAAGAGCGTCTCGCACTCGCACGTGCGTACAAGCCGCCGCTGGAACCCGAATATTCAGCGTGTTCGCGCGCTTGTGAAGGGCGCCCCCAAGCGCCTCAACGTGTGCACCTCGTGCCTCAAGGCCGGCAAGGTGCAGCGCGCCGCCTAAGTACTGTGGCTTCGCTGCGTTCTGGCTCGCTCCCGTGAGTAAGCCGGTGCCAGCATAGGAAGGCCGCACATCTCATTTAGCGATGTGCGGCCTTCCCGTTTAACTAGTCAGGTGACTTTGACGGATACTACTTGGAGAAATCAACAACCATGCGGCCTTCGATCTTGCCAGCCAGCATTTCGTCGATCATATCGTTGATGTCATCGAGCGGACGGGTCGCCACAATCGGCTTGACGAGGCCCTGGGCTCCGAAGTCAAAGGCTTCGGCCAGATCCTGGCGGGTACCCACAAGGGAGCCCACCACCTTGATGCCATCCAGAACGGTGCGGTGAATATTCAGGTCAATGGTGCCCTTGGGAAGTCCCACGCACACCACGGTCCCGGCGGCCTTCATGGCGTCCACCGCCTGGCCGAAAGCAACCTGCGATACCGCGGTCACTACCGCGATATCCACGCCACCCACTTCCTTCTGGATCCATTCCCCGGAGTTAATATCCGAGGAATTCACAACAAGGTCAGCCCCGACCTTCTTTGCCGATTCCAGCTTCTCATCGTTGATATCAACTGCAACCACGCGCGCGCGGAACACATTCTTGGCGTACTGGATAGCCAGGTTACCCAGCCCACCCGCGCCGTAAATCGCCACCCACTGGCCCGGGCGAATATTGCCATTCTTGAGAGCCTTGTAGGTGGTCACGCCCGCGCAAGTAATGGACGAAGCTTCGGCCGGATCCAGCCCTTCGGGAACCTTGACTGCGTAATCTGCCACGACGATGCACTTCTCAGCCATGCCGCCATCAACGCTGTAGCCGGCGTTTTCCACGTTCCGACACAGGGTTTCATCACCGGTTACGCAGTATTCGCAATGACCACAGCCGCGGAAGAACCAGGCAACCGAGACGCGATCTCCCACCTTGAGCGAGGTGACATCTTCACCAATTTGTTCCACAACGCCCACACCCTCGTGGCCGATAATGCGGCCGGGCACGTCGCCGAAATCGCCGAGGGCCACGTGGATATCCGTATGGCACAGGCCGCAGTATTCGATATCGACGAGTGCTTCGTTGGCTTTGATAGGACGCAGTTCGACATCCTTAATGTCAACGTAGCCGTCCGAGGGTTCTCGAACTGTCGCTGCTCGCATTTTCTCCTCCTATTTCAGCGGGAGCATCTTTACTCCCAGTTAAAGCGGTGCGGGTCCTCGCACCACTTCCTATTTTTGCGAGCAGCAGCATAATTTTCCAGGGGAGAACGTCCTTATTTCGCGCAAAAAATAAGTTTAGCCGTTTATATATACACGTTCAATTATTTAGGTGTGTCGAAAATGATCCCAGCCGCTCCCCTGCGTCCAAGTACGCCCGTCCACGGTCACTAACCCACCGGGATGCGCGGCTTCCACTGCCCCGATAAGACTAAAGCCCTCGGGTAGATGCGGAATGCGGGCACCCCAGGCCCGTTCCGGGCTCACGTCCATGGTGGCGAGAAAACCGTGGTCTTCCCCGCCGGTGAGCACGCAGCCATAGGCCCATTCAAGCGGATCTGAACGCCCGAGGTGCCGCGCCACATCAAGAAGATCATGGGCGTGGCGGCTGAGCGTTTCAGAGTGAATATCAATGTGCACCCCGGAGGCAGCGGCTATACGTTGGGCGTCACGGATGAGACCGTCAGAAACATCCATCAGTGCCCCGCGCATTCCGGCGCGCACGGCGCTGAGCACCTCGGTGACGGGCGGGCGCGGGCGCAGAAAATCCTGTATGAGAAGGGTGGCGGCATCCGGGAAAGCGCTTCGTTCCGGGGCGAAACCCCGGTTGAGTAGTTCTAAGCCGGCCGCTGCCCGCCCAAGATTTCCGCAGTGGAGCAGCGGTTGGCCCGGCGCTGCCGCCGAACGTTGCAGCGGGATGCGCCCTTCTAGATCACCCAGAATGGTCGCGCTAATCGCCATATGGCTCCCGCTCACGAGGTCTCCGCCGTCGACCCCACACCCGAGCGGGCCGCAACATTCGGCAAGGCCGCGCGCGAGATCCGTTACCCAGGCCACCGGAACATCCCCCGGCAGCTCCATGGCAACAACAAGAGAACGTGGCCGCGCCCCCATCGCCACGGCATCGGCGATATTTTGGGCGGCGACCCGCCATCCGACATCGCGCCCGCTGGACCAGTCGCGCCGAAAATGCACGCCTTCGACGAGCATATCGGTGGAGACCGTGACCCGGCCGTCGCTCAAGCTCAGCACCGCGCTATCATCCCCGCTGGGAACGATTGTTGTTTCTCCGCGCGGGAGTAGCGGTACGATCTGCGCGAGGAGCTCAGCTTCGCTCAGATCCCGTACCAGTGGCCCGGGACCCTGTGCCGCGCCGCCTCCGGAACCGGCATTCGGCTGCTGAGGTTCGGAACTGCCCACCATTTAACGCAGCCCAACCCCGCGGGCGAGGGCGAGGTCAATAAGTTCGGAAATGAGATCACGATAGCTCAGCCCCGTTTTCTCCCACAGGATGGGGTACATGGACACGGCAGTAAACCCTGGAATCGTATTGTGCTCATTGACGTACATGTCCCCGGTGGCGGTGTAGAAGAAGTCCACGCGCGTCATGCCTTCGCATTCGAAGACTTCGAAAACGCGCCGCGCCAGGCTCCGCATTTTCTCCGCGTCCGCATCCGGGAGCGCCGCGGGAATATCCATATGGAACCCCTCGGTTGCCACGTATTTCGTAGCGTAGTCATACCATTGCACGTCCAGAACGATCTCCCCGAGCACGGAGGCCCGTGGCGCGGCCCCGTCGCGCCCGCCGAGCACGGCACACTCAATTTCACGGCCCGGGATCCCGGTTTCCACAATAACTTTAGGATCGACGGCGCGCGCTGTGGCAATGGCGGCATCGAGCTGTGAAAGCTCAGCCACCCGCGTTATCCCCAGCGAAGATCCGGCACGAGCTGGTTTGACGTAAACGGGAAGTTGTAAACGTTCAGCAACGTCCGCGCGCACCCCATCGGGATCGGCCTTCCAGCGCTGCGGTTCCACGAGCACGTAGGGAGCAACCGGAAGCCCGGCTGATTCCAGCACCAGTTTCATATAGTGCTTATCCATAGCCGCAGCGGAGGCGAAAACTCCGCAGCCCACGTAGGGAATACCCATCATTTCGAAAGTTCCCTGGATGGTGCCATCCTCACCAAAGGGGCCGTGGAGCAGCGGGAAGGCGACGTCGATAGCACCGAGACTGCGTGAGCTACCGTCCTCCCCGCGCACCACAAAACCGCCTCCGGGGCCGAAATCCGCTAGCACGCGCTTCCCGCGATACCGCACCTCCGCGCCGGCTGCCACCTCCTCCGTGCTCATGGGAACCCAGATTCCTTCGGAGGTAATTCCGATAGGGATAACGGTGTAGCGCTCCGGGTCAATGGCTCCCAGAACGGAAGCTGCGGTCAGGCAAGAGACGGAGTGTTCTCCGGACACACCCCCGTAGATGAGGGCGACGTGATGTGTGGCCACGAATGGACACCTTTCTACTCAGTGCTGTACCCAGGGTAGTACGCCAGGCCGCGCGGCAAGGTGACAAACCCGGGCGCGGCCTACTACAGTAAACATATGACACAGAACACAGCGAAGTTATTTGTCCTGCTAGCGGGCAGTGCCGCCCTCGCGCTGGCCGGTTGTTCCGCACCCGGAAAAGGTGCCGCAGCTAGCGATGCTTCCACCGCCCCCGCCACCCCGACTGCCTCAGCTTCGGCTCCGGCGGTGAGCCAGTCGCCCAGCCTCACGCCCAAGGATGCGCAAGCCTCCCTCAAAGGTTTTATTGAAGGTGACTCACAGTCCCCGAACTATCCCAAGCTCACTGAAAACTCCGCGGTTCCTACCGCGGTTCGGGTGGCCGGCCACGAAGGTTGGGATCGCGTGGTCGTGGAATATGACAGCGACGCCGATCTGGAATGGTTCAGTTTCTTCGGTGATGAAGCCATTCAGGACGGTTCCGGGCGCCCCTTAGATATTCCGGGCAAGCGTTTCCTTACCCTGAGCATTTCCGGGGTGACCTACCCAGAAGATCCTGCTCAAGCCGCAGATCTCTCCGTTCCAAACCTCGGGGGTGCGAAAGTGATCCAGGGTGTTCATGTGGAACATGCTTTTGAAGGCATGCACCAGATCCATATCGGGCTGGATAAGGACCGTCCCTACCGGGTTCAGGTACTGGAGAGCCCCAAACGGGTCGTTATTGACGTTGCCAATAACTAATACCTTTGAATAGGTAAAACTAAGGAACGGCCTGGTAGTTATGTACTACCAGGCCGTGCTTATTTAACGATGCGCCGCGGCTCCCTTAGTTATCCAGGGGCGTAACATCCGCACCCAGGGCCTGGAGTTTATCCAGGAACTTTTCGTATCCGCGATCGATAATATCCACCCCGGATACCCGGGATTCCCCTTCGGCTGCCAGCGCGGCAATGAGGTGGGAGAATCCCCCACGCAGATCAGGAACCACAATATCGGTGGCCCGCAGCGGGGTAGGCCCTTGGATGACAGCCGAGTGGTAGAAGTTACGCTGCCCGAAACGGCATTCGTGCCCGCCCAAGCATTCGCGGTAGGTCTGGATATTGGCACCCATATCCCGCAGCGCTTCGGTGAAGCCGAAACGGTTTTCGTAGACGGTTTCGTGGACGATGGACATACCTTCAGCCTGGGTAAGCGCGACGACGAGCGGCTGCTGCCAGTCGGTCATAAAACCGGGGTGCACATCCGTTTCAAAAGATACGGATTGTAGCGCGCCGCCCGGGTGCCAGAAGCGGATGCCGTGGTCGCGCACATCGAATTTGCCGCCGACTTTCCGGAAAAGATTGAGGAAGGAAGTCATCGACTGCTGTTCGGCCCCACGTACGAAAATATCCCCGCCGGTGGCTAGGGCAGCCGCAGCCCAGGAGCCTGCTTCGATGCGGTCAGGTAGGGAAGTATGGGAGTAACCGACCAGTTCATCCACGCCTTCCACGCGGATAACGCGATCAGTATCCACCGAAATAATCGCACCCATTTTCTGGAGTACCGCTATGAGATCCATGATCTCGGGTTCCACCGCGGCATTGGACAGCTCCGTCACGCCCTCCGCCATCACCGCGGTAAGAAGGGTTTGTTCGGTGGCCCCTACCGAGGGATAGGGCAGGCGCACCGGCTTGGCCCGCAAGCCCTTGGGTGCCACCAAGTGCATTCCTGCTTCTTCTTGGACGCGCTTGGCACCGAATTCTTCCAGGACACGCAGATGGAAGTCCACAGGGCGCGAGCCGATATGACACCCGCCCAGGTCCGGAATATACGCCTCGCCCAGGCGGTGCAGCAGCGGGCCCGCAAAAAGAATGGGGATACGTGAGGAACCGGCCAGGGCATTCACTTCGTGCGGATCGTGGGGCAGGTGAATATCACCGGGGGTGATTTCCACGGTACCGGCTTCCGGCTGGTAATTGACCGCCACGCCGTGCAGGCCGAGCAGCTCCGAGACCACGGTAACGTCACGGATTTGCGGCACATTGCGCAGCACGGATGTTTCTTTGGTGAGCAGGGAAGCAACCATGGATTTCGACACAAAATTCTTTGCGCCGCGCACAGTAATCTCACCGCTCAGGGGGACTCCTCCGCGAACCACAAGTTGGGACACCATACTCTCCGCCTTTCTCGCGTGTCACAGGTACCCAGCCAGCATACCGGCCCGCGGCCGATTTCCGGAGTTATGAGGATATCCGGGTGGCGCTATGCCTGCGAATCGGGGGCCAGGCGCGCCGAACGTACTGGCACCTCGGGAAGGTGCCGCTGCGGCAGGGTACGCGGAGTAAAACCCGGCTGATGGGCTTCGTATTCCTCGATGAGGGAGATATCACGCAAAGTCAGGGCAATATCATCCAGGCCTTCCATGAGACGCCAGCGGGTATACGAATCGATCTCAAAGGGGAAGGTGGCATCCGCGCAGCGCACCTCACCGGCCTCCAGGTCAACGGTCAGCTCCCGGCCCGGCTTTTCTTCCAAAAGTTCCCACAGCCTCGTGGCGGCGTCGTCGCTAATTTTCCCCGCAACCAGGCCCTGTTTCCCCATATTGCCGCGGAAAATATCACCGAACCTCGGGCTGAGAACAGCGCGGAAACCGTAATCGCGCAGCGCCCACACGGCATGTTCACGTGAAGAACCGGTACCGAAATCCCGCCCGGCAACCAGAATTGAACCGGCCGCGTACGGGACTTGGTTGAGAATAAAACCGGGGTCTTTGCGCCGTTCGTGGAAGAGTGCGTCCTCGTAACCGCTTTTGGTGATGCGTTTGAGGTAGCGAGCGGGCAGGATCTGATCGGTATCCACCTCGGTTTCGCGCAAGGGAACTCCGATACCGGTGTGCTGGGTGAAAATTTCCACGGGTCTGTTCTTTCTACATTCTACGAGCGGGCGGCGCGGCCCACGGCCGGTACAGCGCGGACTGCGGCCGGTAGGGTACCCGCACCCGCGACCGGGGCGAGATCCGCAGGATGGGAAATATGGCCGGTGACCGCGGTGGCGGCGGCCACCAGCGGGGAAACGAGGTGGGTGCGCCCGCCCGGGCCCTGCCGGCCGCGAAAATTACGATTTGACGTCGAGGCGCAGCGCTCGCCAAATGTGAGCTGGTCAGGATTCATCCCCAGACACATGGAACAGCCCGCATTGCGCCACTCGGCACCGAAAGCCCGGAAAACTTCATCCAGTCCTTCGGCTTCTGCTTGGAGGCGCACCCGCGCCGAAGCCGGCACGATCATGACGCGCAGGTCTTTGGCTTTGTGGCGCCCGCGCCACACCGCGGCCACCGAGCGCAGATCTTCAATACGTCCGTTCGTGCACGAACCGATAAAGACGGTATCCACGTGAATATCACGCATGGGCGTGCCCGGCCGCAGATCCATATATGCGAGGGCTTCACGCGCGGCTTGGCGCTCTTTTTCTTCCGGAAGTGTTTCCGGATAAGGAACGACGCCGGACAGCGGCACCCCTTGTCCAGGATTCGTGCCCCAGGTGACAATGGGCTCAATTTCAGAGGCTTCAAGAACAACTTCGGTATCGAAAAGCGCGTCCGGATCGGTGTAGAGAGTGGACCAGTATGCTACCGCGGCATCCCAGGCATCCTCCCGCGGGGCGTGCGGGCGCCCGCGCACATAATCCACCGTGGTGGCGTCCGGGGCTACCAGCCCGGCGCGCGCCCCAGCCTCAATGGACATATTGCAGATCGTCATACGTGCTTCCATGGACAGTGCCCGGATTGCCTCCCCGCGGTATTCGATAATGTGCCCGGACGCTCCGTTAGTTCCGATCTTGGCGATAACAGCGAGGATGATGTCCTTCGCCGTTGTTCCTTCCCGCAGGGTGCCGTTGACGGTAATGGCCATATTTTTGAAACGCTGGAGGGGCAGGGTTTGGGTGGCGAGGACGTGCTCAACTTCCGAGGTGCCAATACCAATCCCGATGGAGCCGAAAGCACCGTGGGTCGAGGTATGAGAGTCCCCGCACACAATCGTCATACCCGGTTGGGTCAGGCCCAGCTGCGGGCCAACCGCGTGGACAATTCCCTGATCCGCGTGTCCTAGCGAATAAATGGGGATGCCGAACTCCGCGACGTTAGCACGCAGCGCTTCCACCTGTTTGCGCGAAGTGGTATTCGCGATGGGACGATCAATGTCAATGGTGGGAACGTTGTGGTCCTCCGTGGCAACGGTGCGGTCCGGGCAGCGCACTGGCCGCCCTTCCAGGCGCAATCCGTCAAAGGCCTGCGGGCTGGTTACTTCGTGGATGAGATGCAGATCAATGTAGAGAAGGTCGGGCGTTCCTTCCTCGCCACGCCGCACCAGATGGGCATCCCAGATCTTATCCGCGAGTGTGCGCCCCATCCCGGCCCTCCCCTCCTCCTCGGGTATCTTCCCGGGTTCTTCTTGCTGTTACTTTTCTGCTTTTCTACTTTTCCAACGGTGATCGGTTGTGGTGGTCCGCGGACCACTGTACCGAACCTAGTCCACATGGCAAGATAAAAGTCTCATAATATGGACATTACGCTGCTGTAACGCGGCGGCTCCGGAGTCTCGAAGTGGTCCGGGGAAGTTTTAGCAATGCACGCAGAAGCCACGGCACTGCGCGCGGCACCACAGTGTGGACATTTGCATCTCACTTATTGAGATGAGAAAATTTCGGTATGGTTGATTCTCCTCACGCTCAGCCTGCGCCCGCCCCGGAGGGAAGTGGTGTGGGCGTTCTCGATAAGGCTGCCGCCGTGCTCGATGCTCTCGAGGCGGGCCCGCAAACATTAGCGCAACTGGTGACCGCTACCCATTTAGCACGGCCGACGGCGCATCGACTGGCCGTCGCACTGGAATACCACCGTTTCGTTTCCCGCGATAACGAAGGGCGTTTTTCTTTGGGGCCGCGCCTGGGTGAACTCTCCTCCGCCACCGGTGAAGACAGACTCATCGCCGCGGCGAATCCCGTGCTTATCGCGCTGCGTGACCATACCGGGGAATCTTCTCAGCTCTACCGCCGCCAGGGCGACCAGCGCATTTGCGTGGCGAATGCCGAACGAACCATGGGTCTGCGCGATTCCATCCCGGTGGGCGCTTCCCTCTCGATGAAGGCAGGCTCGGCAGCGCAGGTGTTACTCGCATGGGAGGAGCCCGATCAATTGCATCGCGGTTTGCAGGGCGCTTCCTTTACGGCCACGAATCTTTCCGCGGTGCGTCGGCGTGGTTGGGCGCAAAGCGTGGGTGAACGCGAAGCCGGTGTGGCTTCTATCTCCGCACCGGTACGCGGGCCGAGCGGCCGGGTTATTGCAGCGGTATCCATTTCTGGGCCGCTGGAGCGGATGGGCCGCCAGCCCGGGCGGGTACATTCGGCAGCGGTGGTGGCCGCCGCCGGGCGCCTCACCGACGTTCTTCAAACAACCGAGGGCATTAGCGAGTAGTCGAGGACTACCACCCACTACTGTTCCGAATGGCCCGGTCATATTCTGCAAGGACCAAAGGAACCACCTCCTCCCAACCGTATCCGGGCGCCACGCTCGCATTATGGTGAGCCATGCGGGTGCGCAGCGCGGTATCTTCTACCAGGCGGGCCAACTGCGCGATCATATCCGCATCTGTTTCTGCCAGGAGTGCCGAGCGCCCGTCCTCAAGGAAATCATCAGCTCCGGTACCGGCCGGAGAAATAATGGGCAGCCCGGCCGCTCGCGCTTCCAGGGTGGCAATCCCGAAGGCTTCGCGGCGTGAACTGGTGAGATAAATATCCGCGTGCCGGTAGGCATCCATGAGTCCGGCCCGATCCGTGCGGCCGGGAAGATGAAGCCAGCTTCCCCCGGGACCCGGGTTCCCGCGCGAACGCCCGCGCCGTTCCAATTGGGAGCGTAGCGGGCCATCCCCGTAAATGGTGAGGTGGATATCCCGCCCGGTAAGCTGGCGTGCTCCGGCCACGCAGTCAATGAGGGCAGCATTGCGTTTACGCGGAGCCAGGCGCCGTGCGGCCACAACCTCCACTGGGACACCCGGCCGATTCGCCAGGCCTGGAACCCCGCCAGCACCAGCTACCCCGAGAGTACGTGAGGCAGCCGAAGTACCCCGATGCCCGAGGCGATAGGCAGCAACCGTGCGCCACTCCCCCAGATCCACACCGTTGGGAATAACTTTTACGTCACCACCCACCGCCCGGTGTACCTGCCCGGCCACCCACGTGGATACCGCGTTATGGACGACGCCACGCGCGGTAACCCAGCGCAGCGGGGCAAGTAGCTTTTCCACCGGATCCAATACGCAGTGCCAGGTCACAGTAGTGGGGATACCTTCCGCCGCGGCGATGCGCATGGCCGCCCAGGCAAAAGGCGAAACCACCCCCGCTTGAATATGCACCACATCCGCACCGCGCATGGAAGCACGCAACTGGGCACCGTGCCCCGGGGATACCGGGAGATGACCGAAGAGTGCTGAAGTAATGCGCTGGACGGGAATACCCGCCACAATATCCCGATCCGCTGGGATCCCGGGATCCGGAGGGGTATCGCGCGGGGTGGCGGTGATAACCAGCACCCGGTGGCCGGCATCCCGCAAGGCTAGGGCAAGATCACGGGTTTGAGCTTCGATCCCGCCCAGGCGCGGGAGGAAGCAATCCGAGACAAGCGCGATGCGCATAAGCCCTCACTTTCTTACGGAAGATACCCCACGGAGGAGTTCCATTGATGGAGCATCCCACCCCCGGCGGGTAGGTGCGCCGTCGTTCTTTTTCCTAGCGTCAGCTTAGCGCCCGCATCTGACAGAAAAAGCACCCGGAACGGAATGCTCTTTGCCTGGGCGTGCCCGGGCCTTAAACTAAAGCATGGCTATTCTTCCTATCTACATCACCGGCGATCCCGTTCTGCATCGGCCGGCCGAGCCCATTACGGAATTTAACGAGGAACTGGCACAGTTGGTCGAAGATATGTATGAGACCACGGTGGCGGCTCCCGGGGTGGGGCTGGCCGGGCCGCAGGTCGGTATTGGCAAACAGATTTTTGTGTGGGTCTATGCCGATCAGGATGAGGCTCCCGAGCGCGGCGTCGCTATTAATCCCACGCTGTTTATTGAACCTGTGAATCCGGATGAAGAGCCTTTCGAAGAAGGGTGCCTGTCCTTCCCCGGCGAACAGTATCCCCTGGCGCGCTCCCCGCGCGCTTTGCTGCGGGCGCAAAACGAAAAGGGCGAGCATTACGAAATCGAGGCAACCGGGTGGTTCGCGCGCATTCTCCAGCATGAATATGACCACCTCACCGGTCATTTGTACGTGGATCGGCTCACGGGGCGCGAGGAAGCCGCAGCGAAACGTGCCAAGCGTGAGCACGGCTGGGGCAAAAAGGGGAATACCTGGCTGCCCGGGCGCGACAACCTCGAATACTAGCGCTTTCGGTCCCGCGTAGCCGCCGCGCGGACTCCCATTCATTTTTTGTTCATATTTCGGTAACGTGAGATGGATATTTTTGGCGACATGATTGCATCCCATCCCAGCTCTTCGGCCCGCACCGTCGCGGTGTGCGCGGATGGGCTGGGGCGCAATCGTGCCCTGAATAACCTCATTATCGAGATGCTCGAACGCGGGCATGCCACCTGTGCAACCCTCCTAGTTGCTGCCCCCGCGGCGGATCACGCCCTGCGGGCTTTGGCGGCCGTCGGCATTGATCCGGGGCGGATTTTGCTGGGTTTCGCCATTAGCTCGCAGGGGCCCGGGGCTCCGTGGCGCGCCGTCGCCGCGCACGCCTCAAGTTTGACGGACCGCGGCGGGCGCTACCTTTCCGCGGAAGAAAGCACCGGTCCCCCGCAACTCGAGCGTGCAGACATCCTCACGGAATTGGCCGCGCAATTCTCCTGGATGGAGGACCGTGGCTATCGCCCCGCGGGTATTGCTGGCCCCCGCTACGGTCGCGATTTTCGCGGGCGCGGCCTGGTTATTGATTGCGCCCTGGAGTTTTGCGGGCGCGTTGGGGTGCCGCTGCGTTACGCGCGCCGGGGTGATCCGCTCCTGGCCGCTTCGCGGTACCTGGCGGATCTGGGTGCAGGGGCCGGAGAAGGTTCGGCGCGGCACGCGAACTCCGGTACCGATGCGGATGTGGTAGCTGCGCACGCGCGGCGTGTGGAACGTGCGGATGCTCTTGGGGTACGGCTTCCGGACGACGTCGTTTTCTTCCCACCCGAGTTCCCCGCCGAAAGTTACGGGGAATTACGCCATGCCTACCTTTCGGCTTTGGAGGAATGCGCTGGTCCGGCAATCCAGGTGGTATTCACTCCGGCCCGCGAGGATAGCGGAGCCGGGCGCGGGGAATGGGAAACCCGGCTCATGCGCGATCCGTCATTCTTGCGGGCGGTAGCGCGGGCGCGGTGTGCCGATGTGCAAGGGATATCTACTGTGTCGGCTGGCAGTAAGGCCACGTTGAAAGTTGTTGAAGGTAAGCTCGTGGCAGCGAGTGACACCAGATTTGACGATGATGTTATGCACAACGTGATTGATGATATGCGTAAATAACGCGCTCTTCGCGGGTAAGTAGATAGAAATGGTCGCTAACACCCGGACTTTTCCTTGCTACGCCAACAGAAAATTCGGGCCGCCACGCATCGCAGGCGAATCGTGGGTAGAGGTGTCAAAGTGGGCATCTTGAACCGTATGGGCACACAGTGCGCATTCAGGACGGGGCTGCCGTTGCTGTGACTTTGATTTCGGACAAACGCGGCGACCTTCCCGCGAGAACCTTATGGATCTCACCAACTTCAATAGTCACACCAGCACCTGCAGGGGCGGTATGTGTTTTCAGAGCTGTACTGCACTTGTCGTACATGCGAAGTACATCCCGGAAAAACATACCGTCCTCGCCTGCGCGGCGGTCGGCTAGGCGGGACGGCGAGCCAAAGTGTGAGTCCGGGGCATCGCCTCCCACAGGATGTGCGTAAGAGACACAAAACCGCCCCGAAACGGTGCTCTCCCGCACATTTTGTTTGCGGGACGCAGTTCACGGTAGTTCCGGGCCGGATCCAAGCCAACGACACGCCGTCATTAGCAACTATTTTTATCTATTAACCCACTTGTATAGCGCCCTCGGATAATCATGCGGTTCCACCTCCCTGCATTCGGGTAAATAGACAGAAATGGTTGCTAATACCCGGACTTTCCCTTGCTATACCAACAGAAAGTCCGGGTTATTGAGCTTTTCGACCTCAATAACCTTGCATGCTTGACAAA
>NZ_JARBHJ010000008.1 GCF_028864145.1 Actinotignum schaalii
AGCATCAGCAGTAGAGCCATTAGCAGTATCAGGAACATCAGTCATAGTCATAGTTAATCCTCAATTTCTTACTCAAATCAAGCATTTACACAAACTATTTGACACCCTCGAGCATGGTGATTAAAACCGCCTCACTGCGGGTGAATTACACGTTCTCTCTTCGTACCATCAGACGAGTAGACTAGTCCGTAATTACCGGAAGTAATACTCAAAAATCCGTGTAGCGAATGGCGGGGCGGAATGCGAACAAACCTACAATTCTCACAGCGTTTGACGGATGCAATTCAGGCGCTCCACGCAGCTGATGACCGGCGGGCCATCGCACGCTATTTCGTTGCCTTACTTGCGGATGTGGCACCTAATTCAGACTACATTTCTTTCCACGTATTCTTGCCACGCCAGAATATCTTTGCGGTACTGGGTGTATACGGTCTACGCCATTATAATTCGACTCTCCTGGTGGAAGCTGATTCACCCTTCGGAAGAACTCTTGACTGCCGCGAACAGTACTGGGCCCGTACTCCGGCCGAGGTAGCTCGCCTGTATTCCTTCCCGGATGATTCTTCGCTTGCCTACGAACGAACCCGACCGCTATTCCACTCGGCTTCCGCAGCCACTCACACGTCCGCGGTTATTCAGCCCTGCATCATCGGGGAAGAATTAGAGGGAACTATCTGGCTGGAATCCCACTCGCGAGCCGGAGCTTTTTCGACAACAGATCGGTTGCGCATTTCCCAGCTTTCCACCCTTGCGGCGTTACTTCTGCGCACCGCACCTCACGCAACTATTCTCAATTCTGACGGTTTAGCGGAGGTATGGGATGTACTTCTTACCACCCCCACTCAGCTCACTGCGGACACACCTGAGAATTCGACCCCTGAAAGTACGCCACCACGAACCGAATCGAGACACGCACCTGCGCTTACGCCCCGCGAAAGGGAGGTATTAACGCAAGTAGCATTGGGACTTACTAATTCCGAAGCAGCCTGCGCTCTGCATGTATCTATCAATACGGTGCGCAGCCATCGCCGCACCCTCATGCGAAAACTCGGAGCACACAATGTAGTGGAGCTTCTTGACACAGCGGAACGCTATGGAATGCTATCGAACTCGTAGAGAGACTAGTCCCTAACAGCTACTGGAAGGCGTTTTCACCCCAATGGGACAAGCTAATTCAGCGTTTGGACTCTATGCTGGCACTTAATCGCACAGGAGATTATTTCGAGGGAGAAATGATGAACGCACCGACATTGTCAGTACCAGTTCCCGCTGCCACAGGCCCAATTGCAGTCAACAATGAGAGCTATCCCTTTTCTGCAATGCGGTTCGCACGCGAACCACTAGATTTAGCCTCGTACGGATACGTTGAGGAGGAGTATTTCCTTTCCGGTACCGCAAACGTTTATGGTTTCACTCCGGAGGAAGACACCCGCATAATCGTCGAAAAAGAGGGAATTCCATACTGTACCCGCGTACTGGTGCGGCGCCCAGCTAAGGAAAGTTCACCGACCGCATGGGTATCTATTTTGAATGCCTCGCAGGGATACGACATCGAAGACGATTGGAGGCGGGCCTGGGACTACCTTATGGACAAGCGGCACACCTATGTTGCCGTGACGGCCAAACCCATCCAGATCTCCGCCTTGCACACCTTTGATCCGGAGCGCTACAGACAGCTCAACTGGGGCGGAAAACCGCGCCAGATCGATGCCGCAGAGCCGGGATGGAATCCTTTTATGCAGCTTGACGAGTGCGAAGAGGGCCTGGCCTGGGATGTGATCGCGCAGGTGTCCGCGTGGCTACGATCCTCGAACAGCCCTGTGAGCCTAGAGCGCGTCTTCCTTATCGGCCAGTCCCAATCCTCGGTGTATACCAATACATATCTCACCTACTTCCACAATCTGTTACGGCTAGCCGACGATGCACCTACCTATGACGGTTATGCTCCCGGGGTCGGATCTGTGTTTGTCAAAGCTATTAACCAGCACAAGTCCGGGATCCCGCCGCAAATGCTGAGCGGCGTAGATCTTGATGCACCTGGGACTGGGGAGAAACAAGCAGCCTTTGTCCCCTACCTCGTTGAGCCCGCCCAACTTGATGTTCCGATTATCAGCACCTCCTCGGAGGCTGATGTGAGCCTCTTCGGCGCTGGTCCCGAATCTTTCCGCCTAGGGGACGGACCGTTGCGCCGGCATTGGCATGTGAAGCGTTCACCACATTCGGATGCCCGTTCGCGTGTTATCCCACAAAATTCGGAAGTGGTCAAGGCGAAGCGGCGCCCACGCCAGATGGATACCGCGTTCCTCGAATCCCTCAGTGCGCTTCCCATTGAACCGATTATTACCGGGTCCATGGCCGCGGTAGAAAAGTGGGCAGCGGAGGGGGTACCGGCTGCACCTTCCACCTGGTTCGATGCCGAAAATGGGCAGTGGGTAAAAGATGGCGCCGGGCTGCTTTCGGGTGGGATTGAATTGGGACTCCTCGCTCATCCGATCGCGGATTTCCTCCCCGGAGCGCCCGAAAATCCCGTGTACGGCCTCATGACCTTGCATGCGCGCGAGTCGATTCTCAAGCGTTTTTCTTCTTTCGAGGGCTACCGGGCCGCCTGCGATGAAGTCGATGACGCGCTGGAAAAGGCGGGTTATCTTGAGCCTGTGGGCCGCCGCTTGCTCCACGCCGTGGAACGCGAGCTGTGGGAGCGCGCGGTGGAAGGCGCACCGGCTCCCCTGAGTTCACCGCAAGGTCGGTAGCAGCGCCCGGGTTGCCAGGGCGGAACGCGCCGCGGCGTCGCCGTTAATCCCGCGCGCTCAGGGCACCGGATTCTTCCAGGTAGCTCTCCCAATGGGGTGAAGCCGGCACCTGCCTGACCTGCCGGGAGGCCAGCATGAGCACGGCCGCGAGCGCGGTGGGAATCGCGAAGGAGATTTGGGTGAGTTCCCATCCGATCATCCCAATCCCCCAGCCGGCCAGCGCGGGGGCGAAAGCCGCGGCTCCGGAGGCGAAGAACTGGCTGACCGAACCCACGCGGCCCATCAGCTCATTGGGCGTCATGAGCGTGACCAGGCCCATCACCGCGGCATTGACGGCGGGGATAATCAGGCCCATTAATGCGTACATCGCGCCGATCCACCCCAAACCGGGAAGGAAAGGAACAATGGCGACGACGCCGGCGCACATGAGGAATCCGGCGATGATGAGAATTCCGGAGGGGACCCGCGCGACGAGACGCGCGGCAACCACCGCCCCGGCAAGCGCCCCGCACCCGAGCGCGGTGGCGAGCAGGCCGATGAGCGCCGGCTCCACCCCGCGGTCGGCGAGGCCGAGGGTCACGCTCATCATCATGCCTGCCCACCCCAGGTTGAGCAGGCAGGCGCAGATAAGAAGCACTCGGACCACGGCGCGTTCCCACATCCACCGTAGCGACTCGTTGAATTCCGCGAGCGCACGGGAGATGCGGCCGGTACGAACAGGGCGCGCAGAGTTGTCCGAGTTCTCAGGGCACCTGGCACTGCTGGAGCACTCAGCGCCGCCGGAACACTCAGCGCCGCCGGAACGCCCGGGCCGGTAATCCCCGCGCATGAGGAGCGTAGCCCCCATGCTCGCCAGCTGCCCGACGATTTGCGCGAGAGCGGGGACGTAGAGGTGGATGGCAAGAAGCGCTCCGCCGGCCGGGCCGGTGGCGAGGGTGACCGCGGCATCGCGCCCCTGATTCGCAGCCACGGCGTTGGGAAGAAGTCGCCCGGGAACCACCTGTTTGAGCATGGAATTTGAGGCCGGGGAAAGCAGGGAGTTACGCAGGCGGTCGAGGAAAGCAAGAACGGCAAGATTGAGCACGTTCGCGGTGCCACTGAGCAACAGAGCTACCAGCGCAACCTGCGCGAGCGCCCCTAGGCCAGACGAGACCAAGCGGAGGGTACGCCGGTTATGGCGGTCGGCCAATACCCCGCCGGGAAGAATACCCAGCAACGTACCTACGCCTTGGAAGAATCCCACCGTTCCGGCGTGTACAGGAGAGCCGGTCACCGCCAGGCAGACCAGCGGGAAGGCGAACATCGCGATCCCCGCGCCCAGGTCCTGGAGCAGATCGCCGGTAAACCAGGCCCGGTATTCACGGGATGCCCAGATGGTGGCAGGTTCACGCTCTGATGCGGTCACCTGTTCCGTTGCTATAACTGTCCCATTGTCCGTACCTGACATGAGGTCTCCTTACGTGCTGATGAGCCGAATACCTCGGCCTCCACCTCCCACTATAATTACGCAAGAATTATTGCGCAACATTTGTTGCGTATGTGGGCAAGTCCGTTGTTCCAGCTACAATGATTCTATGGCTTCTTCTGACAGCACTGCCGAATCACGTGACACTCCCGAAATGACCAGCGCCGATTCGGGCAGCGCGCCCACCGCGGGCACCACCACGGGAACCACCACGCCGGAAACGGTGGCTCGCCTCAACCGGGAGCAGCTGCGGGCCCTATCTCACCCGGTCCGCTTGAGCCTGCTCCACACTCTCAGCCGACTAGGCCACGCGCGCGCCGCGGATTTGGCTGAGGAACTGGAGCTTCCCGCCAATTCCATGAGCTATCACCTGCGAATTTTGGCCCGCGGTGGGCTGATTCGCGAGGATCCGACCCGGGCGCGCGATAAGCGTGATCGGGTGTGGACCCTCACTTCCCCGCGCATGGCCACCGATTCCAGCCTGCCCAATTCGGAGTATTCCAAAAGCGTGACCGCGGCCGGCACCGCGATTCTGGAATGGGCCACCTCACTGTGGCTGGCCGCCATGACCGCCCGCACTAACCACCCGGAGGAGCGGCCGCTGTTCACCAGTTTGCACCCGGCGGAAGTCCTTCTCACACGTGAGCAGGCCGCCGATCTTTCCAAGAAAATGTATGAACTCGTGGAAGAATATCGGGTGGATAATGAGGCGGGCGCGGCAACCCGCCCGAATAACTCTTCTGATTCTTCCAAGAAAGCCACACCCGAAAACGCCACTCCCTTTGTGACACTCCAGGCTATTATCCCGCGCAGCCCTGGCCACAACACGCACGCAAGTACCCGCTAGCAAAGGAGCGCAATGAGGCATTCCGCGTTATCGTATTCAGTTTCCGGGGCTCCCATCGAGGGCACCATCGTTGCTTTTCACGGGGTGACAGATTGCGCCGCCTCGTTACACAGCCTCGCCGCGCATTACGGGCGTGATTACCGAGTGGTGCTCTGCGATCTGCTCGGCCACGGACTCTCGGCCCGTTTCGCCAAGGACGACCTGGCCGATCCCTTCACCGCCCTCGTTGCCAGCGCAACCGATGTGGTGGTGCGCGCCGCCGCCGGCACTCCCGCACGCCAGATCCTCCTCATGGGGCACTCCCTAGGCGGTGCGGTCGCCGCGCATATTGCCGCAGCTCACCCGGCGCTCATCGCGGGTCTGGTGCTTGAAGACCCCGCGCTCCTCACCCCGGAGCAGGCCCGTACCTACCGCGAGGCCGCCGAAGATCTTGGCAAAACCCAGGAGCGCGTGCGCGAGTATCTACCCGAAGCTATCGCGTCATTGCGCGAATCGTATACCACCTGGACCCCCTCCGAATACGCCGGCTGGGCACAGGGTAAGACCGAGGTGGACCTCGATTTCATTGCCACCGGCGTGGTGGGCCGCCCCGGGCGCGCGGTGCTTGGCCAGCTAAGCATGCCCACCCTCCTCGTGACCGGCGACGGCGACGATGTGCTCTTCGGCGCCACCGGCATCGAGGCACTGACTGAGCATCACAATCCGCACCTGCGCGGGGCGGTCATCCCGCACTCCACCCATACGGTCCGCCGCGACCAGGAGAGCGCTTTCTACGCCGCGGTGGACCCCTTCCTTGCCGAGTGCGCGAAGGCGCAGAAGCGCCCGCAGCCTTACCTCGATCCGCAGCTCACGCCTTTGCTCGCGGGCGTGCCCGAGCAAACCACCTGGGATGCTCCGGCGATGCGCGCGGAAGGCGAAGCGCTGCTGGGTGCCGAACCGGAACTGCCCGCGGGTATCCGCCGCGAGGTTGTGGTGGAGAACGGCCTGGAGCTGCGTATCTTCCACCCCGATAGCACGACGCCGCCGCAGCCCCGCGTGGTGCTGTCTTTGCATGGCGGCGGTTACGTTGCGGGCCGCGCCCGCTACGACGACGCCCGCAATGCTGAGATCGCCCAGCTGGCCGAAGTCACCGTGGTGGTTCCCGATTACCGGCTGGCACCCGAGCATCCTTTCCCGGCAGCGGTGGACGACTGCCGGGTTGCGCTCGCTTATATTACGCGGGTTTTCCCGGGTGCACCCGTGCTGGTTTTCGGAGATTCGGCCGGCGCCGGCTTGGCCGATCAGGTGCTGCGCTTCGCGCAGCCAGAGGAACTGGCGGGCTTGTGCGGCGTCGTCGCCCTAGAACCGTGCGTGAGCCCGCGCCTCGATACGCTCTCCTATCGAACCTATTGCGACGGCCCCGTATGGACGCGGGAGGCCGCGGCCGCGGCGTGGAACGCCTACGCTGACGATTCCGGGTACCGCGCCGAGCCACTTTCCGCAGGTAGCGGCCCGTATTCGGGATTGCCGATGCTGCTTGTGGTCAATCCGGTTGATCCGCTGCGCGACGAGGGCCTCGACTGGGCGCGCGACCTCATGGACGCCGGCGCGGCCGTGGAACTCCACATGTATCCGGGTACTTTCCATGCGATGCTATGTTCCCCCGGCACGAAGGTGTGGGAGCAGGTACGCGCGCGAATAAGTGAGTTTATTGCGACTGCGTTTGCCGGGCGTTAGGAGCAATCTCTCTGAAGGCCAGAGATTTCACAATGTCCTTGAACGCCGTTTGAAGAAGCGCTGGATCGCCGTCTTCTAATACCACGCGGAGATAAACCGCAATATCTTCCTGCCGCCTCCAGCATAGGGCCCTGCGGCCAAGTTAGTTACATTTCTATGTCATTTCAGAATTGCGGGGGAACAATCATTATGACTGCTCCCCCGTCTCTATTTTCTGCACTATCTTCTGCCCGGTGCCCGCTTAAGCTGTCAACACCCTGGCCGGATTCTCGTACAGTAACTTGTGCAGATCACTTTCGCTCACGCCTTCCTGGCGCAACAGGTCAATGACGACCGTTGGAACGAAGGCAAATCCATTACCGCCATTCTGAGTCCACATTTGCTTGAGGAAGAGATCGTGACTGAGGATAATCTGATCCGCGTACCCATCAGCTATGAGGTCAGCAAGAACACTCACAGTTTCGTTAACTGACGGAGATACACCTTCTTTCGGGAAGGTGATATCCAGGCCGATCATGTCGAATTCCAGCCACACTCCCCTATCGAGGAGCCGACGCTGGTAATCCTTATCAGCACCGGAAGGATCCGAGTGGGCAAGGGAAACCTTATGCGGCGCCACGCCCTGCGCAAAGACCAGGTCCAGAACCTCATCTCCGCGCCGTTGCCACCCGGGCATATGAATATTGAGCGCTACGGTCGGATTATTTGTTTGAGCAAGGGCTCCGGCAAGCAAGGACGCATGTTCCCCTTCTGTAAAGAAGGGAGATACCCCTATCTCACCGATCATGCCGGCTTTAATCTTCCGGTCGCCACCCTCCGACTTTTCCGCCGCACTGCCCGGAGCGGTATCAATTGCCGGAATACCCTCATTGATATCGGCATCAATTTCTTCCGCAATGGCGTCAACGCTACGCGCGGTAATGCGTTCACCTTCGAACTTTTCAAGATATGGCCCGGTCGACATAACAACGTTGAGTCCAGTCACTTCCGCAACTTTTAGTAAGCGCGCCGGGTTACGGCCGATGCTGACGGTTCCAGTTGCGTCAACGATAGTCTGCCCGCCGAGCTCAGCGAATTTACGGACTTCCAGGATCACATCCTGAGCCGGCTTATCCGCCATATTATCCGCGTTGCAGTACGGATCTTGGCGCAGGCCATACATAAGATCCGGCGTGACTTTCTTGCCGACTATTTCCTTGGAGAACTCGTAATAGGGCTCATCCACAACCGAGGACAAGTCATTGAAAAGGTGTTCGTGGGGAAGTGTCATCCCCATATCTTGAGCCTTGATAATTCCGCGAACGGTTTGCAGTTCGCCGTTCTTCAGTTGAGACATTGCAGCTGTCCTTTCTTCGCTGCCTAGTGAGATTCTTCAGTTTTATGTTCGGTACCTGCTCCGAGCTTGCGAGACGGGACCATGGCGATTCCTGCGGCAACCAGCGCTACCGCAGCGCCCGCAACCGTAACGGCATAAATGACGTGCCCTTCTTGCGGGAGGATGAGGTCAATGAGGATGGATCCGATAAGCTGACCCGCAGTTGAAGCAAGAGCGAGGAGCAGCAAACCAAGCTTGCGAACCAGCAGTGCCATGAGTGCGATGGAGAGCAGACCCAAAGGACCGCCGAGGTACATCCACCACTGAGTCGGAAGATGGAAAGTAGCAGCACCCATCGCCAATCGAATAATGAACGCAAGAGCGAGCGCGGAAAACCCAATGATGAAATTCCAGGTAATGGATACCAGCATAGAATCCGCAAGATAGCCGATCTTGGAGTTACCCGCCGGTTGCCATCCAGCAAGGAGACCACCACAGAACGGCAGAATTGCCAACGCAATCATATGGGGAGCCGTGAAATTCGGCGATACCACCAGCACGGTCGCTGCAATAGCGAGGAGTGCCCCCAAAATACGGGGGATATTCAGCGCTTGTTTGAACTCAACTCCGATACCGAAACGGTCACAAATAATTCCGGAGATAACCATGCCTGCAATCAATGAGGTCTGGAACGTCGCCACCCCGAGCGCTCCGACGGAAACACCCTCAGAGAGAACGATAACGGCTCCGCACAGACCTGCGAAGAAGTACGGCCACGGCAAGGTTCCATGCCGCAGATGCCCCGGAATCGAAATGAGGGCTTTCCGCAGCCGGCGCTGCGGCAGCACGATAATGAACATGACGACAAGTCCCGAGAAGAATGAAATACACGCGGCCAGATGTCCGTCGTCGACCGCAACACCGAGCCGCCCGTTGACGGAACTCTGCATGGGACCGAGCATGCCCGCCAGAACGGTGAGGAAGGTAAACAGCACAATGGCAGTTCCTTGCGCAGCACTTCCGTGTGCACGCACGCGCTTCTCCGCCGCATGAGTTTCCGTTTGTTGAGAATTAGTCACTGCGTCGCCAGTATCCACAACGCACGAATCAGATTTTAATGAAGACATCATTGCCTACTTTCCCGAGAGCCAGGTGACGATATTGCCAAAAAGGGTGGAATAGCCGGGCCACTCCATGAACTCCTGCGGAGCCCAATGCGGGGAGATGTCCGAGGCGAAAGCTACCGACCGGCCTCGCCCGTATTCACGTGCCACCAAGAGCGGCTTATGCGCCGCAGTTGCCAAGACACTCGCGCCTTCTTTCGCCACGAGGTCTTGGAAACCGAGCAGATACGGCCACGTTTTATCTATTCCTTGAGTAATGGGGTGATTGACATCCGTGAGCTCTCCGCGGACACCTTCAGGCGCTTCAATACGGTCGTCATAGCGGTGGATAGTAACCGGGAGTACATCCTCAACTGGAGTGCCCGCATAATTCGCCATCGCTTGGAATCCCTGGAAGCTGAGATAGCCGCCCGCCATCATTAATCCGCCCCCGTTCTTCACCCAGTCACGAATGAGAGTGAGTCGATTCGGAACACGCTTTCCCTCTTCGAAAACTTGCGGCGGGAGAAGGAGGGTATTAGCTCCAACATCCGACAAAATGAGGACGTCATACTCATTGAGTTCCTCTTCCGTAAAAGGAAACTCGACCGCCACATCATGCGATCGCATATGGGTCACTTCATGCCCAGCTTTGCGCAAACATTCGAGAAGTTTTGCGCAACCGATATGTACTTGAGTGTGCGGGAATTGATCGAAGCCTTTATGGTCAACAATATCGCTGACCCACGACTCGCCTGCAAGCAGAACTTTTACCATTCCAGTCTCCTTCGACTACCAATTATGTTTCGCTCAAGGTAGCGACAGAGCCGTCAGAAACGACTTTCACCACCACAACCATCACGAGCGTTGCGCAACGTTACGCAACGTCTGGTTGTTATGTTATAGGCTTGAGGTGTTTCACACAAGACCCTCGTTTACATCAGGAGTCCCATGGCAGCTTCTCTAAGCGAAATAGCACGAATTGCTGGCGTTTCACCGTCGACAGTCTCTCGGTTCGTGCGTGGGGAACTCAATGTTCGAGGGGAAACCGCAGAGAAAATCCAAGAGGCGATGTCCCAAGTAGGCTGGCAAGCTCCCACTTTGACAAACACTTCATTGCGCACAATCGCCCTGATTATCCCCAACCTAACTAACCCGTTTTTCGCAAAGCTAGGGGCCGAAGTTATCTCCGCGGGTGACGCTGCACAGAAAACAGTGGCTGTATTCGTTTCGGGAGGGCAAATTGATAACGAAGTGGAACTCATCGAGGAAGCCCTCGCAAATCCTACAGTTGACGCGATCATCCTGGTTGGAAATAACTCGCTCGATGGAGATATCAATTCCGTGAGCCTAACTAAACCCTTCGTCATGCTTGACGAGATGGTTCTCAATGTGGATGCAGCTCTCGAAAATTCAGCCTTGGGGTACACCAATATTCGCCCGAGCTCTATCCCCTACGTTGTAGCGGACAACGCTAATGGCGCCTACCAGGCAACGAATCATCTTCTGGCGTTCGGGCATCGCCGCGTGGCGTTCATTGGTGGACCTGAGGGACTTCTCTCCGCACATCAACGAGAACTCGGCTACCGGAAAGCCATAACATTCCACGGGCTCAAGGTGGATGAGCGCTACATTTTCCACGGTCCCTACTCCGAGGCTTTTGGTGCGTCCACATTACCACGGCTTTTAACCGCCCCGGATCCTGTTACTGCGGTCTTCGCAAGTTCGGATGTGGTGGCCATTGGTCTTATCCGTGCCGCAGAGCAATGTGGACTGCATATTCCCGATGACCTTTCCGTCATCGGATTCGACAATATTAGCCTGTGCGATTGGATTCATCCGGGTCTGAGCTCAGTACAACAACCCATTGCAGATATGGCACAAGCTGCCTTGCGCGCTATTGTTGACACCGCAACTGGACAGGCACCCAGCGGACATATTTTCCCCATGCATGTGGTGACGCGTGCATCGGTGAAACGGATCGGGTAAACGGTTCGAGGCGCCCCGGACTGGACACCTGTAATCGTAAAAGTTGTTGCACTCAATTTTAGAGTCCATGGGTATTTGCTCCACCTCACCGATACGGTAAACTAAAGCATGTCTATAGCTGACTCTCCACAGCTTGCCATCACCACCACCGATGCGCGTGCAGGCTGCGAAGAGGCTGCTCGTAACAATGCGGGAGTACACAGTAGGTACTT
The DNA here is from genome assembly GCF_028864145.1 of Actinotignum schaalii. Classification (GTDB taxonomy): domain Bacteria; phylum Actinomycetota; class Actinomycetes; order Actinomycetales; family Actinomycetaceae; genus Actinotignum; species Actinotignum schaalii_B. The sequence continues at coordinate 11,398 of NZ_JARBHJ010000008.1, forward strand.
ACGCACCCATGCGATAGTCATTCAGTTTTATGAAGCATAAAGAGTTGAAGATGTCTAAGAAGCTTGTTCGGCACAGCACTGCTAAGTTTTTGGTGTTTACGACCAATGCGGCTAACAGCGTTGAAGTACGGTACGAAGAAAGTACCATCTGGCTTACCCAGAAGTTGATGGCACAATTGTTTGACGTCGACGTCCGAACCGTAAGCGAACACTTGCGAAATATTTTCCAATCGGGGGAGTTGTCGGATTCTGCAGTTATCCGGAAATTCCGGATAACTGCTACTGACGGAAAAAACTACCTCACACAGCACTACAACCTGGACGCAATTATCTCGGTTGGTTACCGGATCAATTCAATACGCGCCACTCAATTCCGGCAGTGGGCCACTGGCATCCTGCGTGATTTCACTTTACGTGGCTACGTGATTGACCGAGAACGTATGGAAACTGGCGACATTCTTGGCGAGGACTACTTTGAGCAACTCCTCCAAGAAGTGCGGGAAATCAGGCTCTCAGAGAGGCGTTTCTACCAGAAGATAACCGACATCTATTCAACAGCTGTCGATTATGATGCCAAAGCGCCCACAACCCGGACTTTCTTCGCTACTGTCCAAAACAAGCTTCACTATGCTGTACACGGACACACCGCGGCGGAACTCATCACCGAGAGAGCCGATGCTAAGAAACCACATATGGGTTTAACTTCGTGGAAAAATTCGCCTGACGGTAAAGTGCTCGCGGGTGACGTGACCATCGGCAAAAACTACCTCACCAAGAACGAGCTTGATGATTTGGGGCGGTTGGTAGAAGCGTATTTAAACCTTGCAGAGTCACGCGCACGCCGTCACATTGCCACTACTATGAACGACTGGGTACAGTTCCTCGACCAAGTTCTTACCCTCGATAGTCGTGAACTGCTGAACAATGCGGGAAAAATTTCAAAGAACCTTGCCGATGAACACGCACTAGAGGAGTTCTCCAAATATCGAGTGGTGCAGGATCTCACCTATGAATCAGATTTCGATAAGTTTGCTCTCCAAGCAGAACGGGTCAACGAGGATCACGGACAACCTTAGATAATTAATTTACGTTCGGGCAAGCTGCCGTCCAGAATTTGTTTCCAACGGCAGCCTCCCCAACGCAGGTACTCGCAAAGCATAGAAAGAGCCCCGCGACACCACACCTTCTTCTCGCTACTCGCGCATCGCTTCCGCAGCGAGTTCGAGGTTGCGAATATATCCTTCCGCGGTCCATGCCGAACGGCCAATAAACAGGCCACCCACGCCCGGGATTCCCAGAATATCCTTGTTGTTATCGTGATTGACGGAGCCTCCATAGAGGATGGCCTCCACGCGATCCCCGTAACGCTCCGCGAGCGCGGCAAAGGTACGTACCAGGTCCTCGCGCCGCGGTGGGCGCCCATGTTCCCCAATTGCCCAGATCGGTTCGTAGGCGAGGAGCACGCGGGAAGTATCCGCTATCCCATCCAGGGCCGCATTAATCTGCGCGGTGATGAAGGGAAGGGTCTCCCCCGCCTCGAATACCTCGGCCGGCTCGCCGAAGCACACCAGCGGAATAACCCCGTGGCGCAGCGCGGCTTTGACCTTGAGATTCACGGTCCGGTCCGTTTCCCCGAAGTATTCGCGCCGCTCGGAATGCCCCATTTCGATGATGGTGGCTCCGGCGTCCATCGCCTGCGGAATCGACACTTCGCCCGTCCACGCCCCGGCATCCTCCCAGGCCGCGTTTTGCGCACCCACCAGGATCCCGGTTCCCTCAAGCTCGCTAGCTGCTACATCGATGGCAGTAAACGAAGGGATAATAAAGGGCTGGATGTCACCGAGGCCAACCGCATCAAGGCCGGCGAGAGTACGGGCGTAGTCCCGCGCGAAAGCGCGAGTGCCGTTCATTTTCCAGCTGGTTCCAACCCAGAGCATTATTCCTCCAGCGAGCCGTCATAAGCGCAGATCGCATCCACATTGGCCTTGGAATGCGAACTCGGATCGAATTCATAATTGAAGAATTCTTTGGCGAGTCGCCGCGCGAGCTCCGCGCCAATCACCCGCTGCCCCAGGCACAGCACCTGCGCATTATTGGACAGCACCAGGCGTTCCACCGAGTAGGAATCGTGCGCGGTGGAGGCGCGAATTCCCTTGACCTTATTAGCGGACATCGCCACGCCCATCCCGGTCCCGCATACGAAAATGCCGCGATCCGCTTCGCCGCGCGCGATCATTTCCGCGCCCGCGGTGGCGAGATTGGGATAAAGCGCGGATTCACCTTCCTTGAGGCCCAGGTCGATCACTTCGTCGATGCGCTCGTCTTTTTCCAGGTCAGCCTTGATGAGGTCCTTGTATCCGTACCCGGCCGAATCGCCGAGCACCACCACACGAAATCCCATATCTACTCCTTTGTTTTCTTTTCTCGACATGTATACGGGTTGGTACGTTCTTGCGAGGTTGCGTGACAGTGAGGTGACGGTCACTCATCGCTATTCCACCACACGAACCGTGCAAAAAGCCATATTTTGGTGTATTTTCACCGTTTTATTCCACCTTCTTGCGCGGTTCGTGCAGATTGGTCTCAGAGCGCCACCGCCGCTGCAGCCATGAGCAGGGCAAAGGACACCGCGCCCGGATCCGGGTGTCCGAGTGACGCGTCGCCGTGGGTCTTGGCCCGCCCCTTGCGCGCGGCTAGTTCCGCGGTGGCTTCAGCGGCTTCGCGAGCTACTTCGGCCGCGCGCGTCCAGGCTTCCTTAAGGCCCACACCCCCGGCCAGTTCCTTTTCCAGCGCATCGGCAAAGGGTTCGGTTGCGTCCACCATCGTTTTATCTCCGACGACGGCGCCACCGTCCCGCGCCACATTCCGCGCCGCATCGATCACGGCTGCGCCCAATGTTTCGGCCGAAACCGCAGCGTCATCGTCAAGGTGGGTAGCGGCTTGGCAGATAGCATCTCCCCAGAGCGCGCCCGAAGTCCCGCCCGCACCTTCAGACCACGCCTTACCGGCCGCGTCTACCATGCTGGCCGCTCCGGCTTTCGCGGAAAGCGCCCGGCGCACCGCATCGCGCGCGGCCACCGAGCCGAGGGTCATGCCCTGACCATGGTCGCCATCTCCGGCGATAGAATCCAGCTTGCCCAGATCCGCTTCAGCCGCGATTGCGGCATCGGCGAAAGCGGTGAAAACGGTAGCGATGCGTTCCGCCTGCGCCGCTGATTCGGGCGCGCCGGCGCTGAGCTCCACTGCGTGTGCTTCAGCAACGGGGCGTTCGCGGCGCTGCTGGTTCTCCACATTTCCGGTACGGAAAGCGGGGGTATCCGCTCCGGCCAACCAGAACTTCTCCAGCTCTTCATCAAGGAAAGCCACCGTGAGGGAAACCCCGGCCATATCGAGCGAGGTCACCTGTTCGCCCACGACCGGTGCCACGATCTCCAGGCCGCGCTCGGCAAGGAGTGCGGAAACGGCGTGGTAGAGCACGAACATTTCTTCGTACTTCACTCCGCCCAGCCCGTTGACGATCACGGTCACGCGCCCGTTATAGCCACCCTCGCGGCGTTCGGGTTCTTCGGCAAGAACACCGTCTACCAGCAGGGCCGCGAGCTCATCCGCGGTGGCGTGCTCGTGTTCGGAAATCCCGGGCTCACCGTGAATGCCCAAGCCAAGCGCAAACTTCCCATCCGGCACGGTAAAGAGCGGTTCACCTGCTCCCGGGAGGGTGCAGCCGGTGAAGGCCACCCCGAGGGTGCGAGTGGAATCATTAGCATGCCAGCCGATGCGTTCAGCTTCGTCCAGGTTGTACCCAGCAGCAATCGCCCCGCCAGTTACTTTCACGACGAAGATATCGCCCGCGATACCCCGGCGTTCGCGATGTTTTTCTGGGGTTCCCGATGCGACGTCGTCAGAAATCTGTACTTCGCGCACGTCCAGACCGTCTGCACGCATAATGCTGGCGGCTTTCCCGAAGTGGAGGACGTCCCCGGCGTAATTGCCGTACATGAGAAGCACGCCGCCGCCGTTATCAGCAGCCTGGGACACCGCGGTGACCTGGGACTGCGAGGGGGAAGCAAAAACGTTCCCGCATACGCAGCCGTGCGCCATACCTGGGCCGACCCAGCCGGGGAAAGCCGGGTAGTGCCCCGAACCACCCCCGATCACCAGGGCCACTTCACCCTTCGGGGAGGTAGTAGAACGGACGACACCGCCGTGCACCCCTTCCACGTACCGCTCATTGGCGGCGATGAAACCCGCGAGGGCTTCAGCGGGGAATTGTTTGGGATCGTTGTAGATAAACGTCATTGTTACTCCGTTGGTTGATCTTTGAGGATTGCACTCTGGCGGGCGCGATCCTCAGCGATTTTTGCTCGTACCGCACCGGATAGGCCGAAAGCCATGAGCCCGGCAACGGCGACCGATACCCCGAAGAACACCGTGGTAGCGAACATATTTCCGTTCGTGAGATCTTGCAGCCACCCGCCGAGGTACGGGCCGAGCATGCCGCCGAGGTTCCCGATACCGTTAATGATACCGAAGCCGGCGCCTACCGCTGCCGGGGGTAGCAGCAGGGAGTTGATCGTCCAGTACGGGGCGAAGAAGGAGAGCTGGCAGGCGGTTGCCGCCGCGAGCGCGACCACCACCAACCACCGCTGGTCCGCCGTCACGAAGGAAGAAAGCGCCAGGATAATACCGCCGAGGATGAGCGGAATGCCCACGCGGGTGCAGTAGCGCTGGTCTCGGTCCGCGCCCTTGCCGTTGAACCAGATGGCGATCCCGGCGCAGACGGGCGGGATGGCGGAGACCAAGCCTACCGTGAGCGAGCCGTGGAAGGACTGTTTGAGGAGGGTGGGCAGCCAGATCTGTAGCCCGTAGAAGCCCAGCCACACAAACATCCCCAGGAAGGCCAGGTACCAGGTGAAGGGATTGCGCACCGCGAGGCGCCAATCCGATTCCACCGGTTTTTCACTACCGTCGATGATTTGCAAGGCGCGGATTTCGTCCTTTTCATCCTGGTCAATCCATCTGGCGGTATCCGGATTATCGGCGGCGAAGTACCACCACAGCCCCACGCCGATGACCAGCGGCAACGCACCCTGAATAATGAAGAGTTCACGCCAGTTCCCGTACATGAGGATGAGGCCGGCGAAGGGGCCGGTGATGATCGTGGCGATGGGATTGTGCATGATGAACAGCGAGAAAGCCCGCCCGCGTTCCGCCTTGGAGAACCACCGGGAAATGAGGACCATGAGTGCTGGCTGCACCCCGCCCTCAAAGACCCCGAGCATAAAGCGTGCGATGAGTAGCTGCGTATACGAGTGGACGAAACCGGCCAGAATCGCGCAGACTCCCCACCCGATCATGAGCACAAAGACAACTTTCCGGGCACTCCACTTCTGCGCCAGGTAGCCGCCCGGAACCTGGAGCACCAGGTACCCGATAAAGAAGATTCCCGCGGCGAATCCGGCCTGGGAAGCATCCATATTGAGACTTTCCCGGATGCCTTCCATGCCGAAGCCAATATTGACACGGTCGATATACGCGATGATGTAGATCGTGATAATGACGGGAATGAGAATTTTCCAGCGGCGCCGCGCTGACGTGGGAACGTGGACCGGAGTTGTCATTTAGGCCTCCTCGGCGATTGTTTCGAGCGCGTAGACACGCGCGGGGCCGCCATCCGCACCCTTGATCTTCAACGGTGCGGCAAAGAAGAGGAAGCGATCCTGGCTAAGCTGTTCCAGTCCGGCCAGATATTCGATTTGCAGGATTCCCTTGGGGAGCAGCACGGTATGGCAGGCCCAGTCTTCGATGGGTTCGTGATGTTCGAAATCTGTGAGGTACGGTTCGCGGATCGCGCGGTCCTGCGGGAAATCAAAAGCGATTGCCTTGGCCTCCAGCTCGAGGAGGTATTCCGCGCCGGACTTCGTAATCCACGGGGACATGGTCCAGAATTCTGCTTCGGTTGTGGGGTGGCGCAGTGCCTGGTTGCTGCGGATAAGTACGACGTCGCCGGCGCGTACCGCGCCGGCCCGGGCCTCAAGAACTTCGCGGGAAAGTGCGGCGTTATCACCCAAATCTGCGACGTCGATCAGGCTTGCTTCCCCGCAGAAACGTTCGATGGGGAGCATCTCAATGGTTTCTAAGGCCCGATCAACGTGCTGGGGCGCATCGCAATGGGAGAAATTATGGGCACCGTAATCTTTGAGCACGGTGGAACGGAAGGTGAATTCCGGTTTCGGAAGTTCCTTGAAGGCGAACTCCGGAGCGAAACGCCAATGCGGCTCAATAAGCATCGACAGGTCGACGACGCGATAGTGATCGAAAAATCCCATGGTAGTTGTCCTATTTTTCGGCGTGCGCGGCGGTGCGCACGGCTTCCGATGTTGTGTTGAGCAGAGCCTGCGGGAGGCGGTAGATCCGCACCGCGTTCTCTGCGTAGGCGGCTCGTTGTTCCGCCTGGGACCATCCGCTCGTGATCTCACGGAAGCCATTCCAAATATCGGCGAAGCTTCCGGCGATGGAATCGACCGGGAAATTCGAGGCGAACATAATGCGTTCGGTTCCAAAAATCTCGGTGATTCTTTCCACGATGGGACGATTATTTTCCACGGTCCAGGGCTGATCTTTCAGCCCGATTCCGGAAATCTTGATGGAGACCTGCGGATATTGCGCCATGAATTCCAGGGCGCGCGCCCAGCCGGCAATCATATCCGGGTGGCGATCCGCGGGGAGCCCGGAGTGGTTAATAATGAGGGGAATATCCGGGTTCTGATCCAGAACGGTTTTCGCCTCGGTCATATGCCACCAGGCCACTTGCAGGTCGAAACTAAATCCGACGGCGCGCAGCGCGGCGTAGCCCTTCTGCCACTGCGGGTCAGTTAGCAGGCTCGGGTTGCTTTCCGCGCTGGCCGGCGAATCGGATTGCCCGGGCTTATTACGAACCCCGCGCACAATGGGAATCTCCGCTAATTCTTCGAGAGTACCCTGCACCTGCGGGTCTTTGAGAATCGCGTGCCCCACCCCGGCGTTGGGGAGGCCGAAGCGATCCGCGATATTTTGGGTGTAGCGCATTTCGCCAACCGGATCATCGAGTTCCCATTCGGTTTCCATCGTTACCGAACCGACGAGGTTGAGATTAATACTCGCGGCTAAATCGGTGAGATCCGCCGGCACGAAATCAACTTTGATTGGATCGTAATTTCCGTAGCGGAAGGGGATATGCGCATCGGGGCGCAACCAGGGTTGGTAACCCAGATGCGGCTCCCAAAAGTGATGATGCGCGTCAATAACTGGACCTGTGTATAACTCCATTGTTTCCTCCTTGGTCCGGGGGGGGGGGGGGGGGGGGGGGGGGGGGCGCGCGCCCCGACCCCCCCCCCCCCCCCCCCCCACCGCACCCAAAAATTCGTCGCTACGAGGCGCGCTTAGGCGATAAGCCGCCGCTGCGCCAAGGGACGATTGAAATTAATGAGGGCAGAACCGATCATGTACAGTCCTGCCGCGCAGGCGAGGAATACGAACGCTCCAGTAAAGGAGCCCCCGGCTGCCTTGATCGCGTAGCCCATGATGATGGGAGCAAGCGCACCGCCCAGGGATGAGGCCATGTTCATGACAGAACCAACCGTTCCCACCTGGCTCTTCGGGGCGAGCCAAGCCGGAATAGCCCAGTACAGCCCACCGAAGTTCGTGAAGAATACCGCGCCGGAGAGTAGGAAGAGGGCGGTCATTCCGGAGGGGGCGAAGGGGATAGCTGCCACGCATACCGCCATGCCGAGGGCGGAGCCGACCAGCAGTGCCTTCATAACCTTGTTGTAATCGTTGAAGGTGCGCCGGCCCCAGTCCGCGAGCCACCCGGCTACCAGCTGGCCCACCACGCCCATCATGAACATGAAGAAGGTGCCCCAGCCTAGGCCGGCTAAATCGAAATCGCGGGCACGCGAGAGATAGGACGGGGTCCAGGAAATGAGGCCCCACCATACTGTGGCCCAGCCAAGACGCCCGAACCAGAAGGCCCACCAGGAGGTGGAACGTGCATAGTCAACGATGCGCGGGACCTTGGCCTTTTCTTCTGCGGTGAGTTCGGCCCCTTCCTGACCTACCTCACCTTCGCGGATGTGTTCGAGTTCTTCCGCGCTCACCCGTGGGTGTTCTTCCGGAGTGTCACGCACCCAGATGTAGTAGATAATCGCAACGATCACCGTGATCCCGCCGGTTATATAGAAAGCCCAGCGCCAGGACCCGAAGAATCCAATTATTGCGGTGACCATAATGCCACCCACAGCGGAGCCGAAGGCCCCGGCCATATCCACGAAAGTGGCGCCGCGGGCACGTTCCCCGGAAGGCAACCAAGAAGAGTTGAGCTTGGAGCCCGAGGGCGCACACGGTGCTTCCAATGCACCGAGGAGCAAGCGGGATACCCCGAAGCCCAAGCCGGTGTGGATAAAACCAATAACCATCTGGGTTCCGCCCCAAAGTGCTCCGGCCGCACCGATAACGCGGCGTGGCCCGAATTTATCGAGGAGCCAACCACCCGGAACCTGGAAGATGAGGTAGGTCCAGAAGAAAGTAGAAAGAATCCATCCCTGCATATCCTCATCGATGCCCAGTTCCTTATCGATAAAGGGCAGGGCGATGGACAGGGTGGTGCGGTCAATGTAGTTGAGCAGAATAATGAGCCACAAAATCATGAAGACTTCAATGCGAATCTTCGATTTTTTACCCTTGCGTGGGTGGCTCACTGCGTGCTTATTAACGGACATGGTGAACCGGCTTTCTATGCCTGGGCCGCTTCTGCGGTCTTGACCCCGAGGGAAGTAGCAATATCAAAGGCTCGCTGGGAGGGACCGATGGAGGCAATACCCTGGCCCACGATTTCGTAGGCGGTGCCGTGGGCCGGGGTGGCCAACGGCACGGGCAAACCTCCCTGAACCGTCACACCCTTATCGAAGCCAATGGTCTTGAGAGCAATCTGGCCCTGATCGTGGTACATCGTGACAACGCCGTCGAAATTCCCCTTCTGGGCTCGCATGAAGGTGGTGTCCGGCGGGAAGGGACCCTGCACATTAACACCATCAAACTGGGCGAGTTCCACCCCAGGGGCAATATGGTCAATTTCTTCCCGGCCGAACTGCCCGGATTCTCCACCGTGCGGGTTGAGCGCGCATACCGCGATACGCGGTTCTTCTACTCCGATGCCCTTAATAACATCGTTGAGAAGGTTAATGGCATCGCGAACCGCTCGGGCGTTAATACGGGCGGCTACTTGCGAGATTCCACAATGCGAAGTAACGCGCGAAGTGGTGAGCCCGGGAATGAAATTGAGTTCGGAAGTGAAGCCGTCGTAATTGAGTTCCTTGGCGAACCAACGCAGCTCGTCCTCTTCATGCATGCCGGCTTCGTGGAGCGCGGCTTTGTTGAGGGGGAGGAAAATAATCGCATCCGCTTTGCCGTCCTTGTACATGCCGATAGCCTTGAGGAGATCGGATTTCACACGCCGACCGCCTTCCACGGAATGCTCCCCGCGTTTAACGGGCTGATCTTGGAGCTCGGATCCCACGATCTGCACCTCACCGGGCTTTGCTTCTTCCGAATAGGGGAAGCTCAGAGAGAGCTCCGCGCAGTATTTCTCTACTTCGGAAGCCGATGCAAGCAGCTTAATATTGGCCTTCTGACGGTTCTCCTCATCGGCACATAACTTCATCGCCAGTTCGGGGCCGATGCCTGAGGGATCACCGATAGTCATAGCAAGATTGGGAACGATAGTCATTGTTTTCTCCTTTGTAGCTGTGGTCGCTCGTGCGGCCAGTGACGGACGGATAACTGGGGTAAATAGGTTCGGGGATTAGTACGACGGTGCGGGGGCCGACTCACGAGTAATCTGTCCAATGGCACCCTGGCCCGTGGCGGAAAGATTCGCGTTGAAAGGATCAATGGTGCGCAGTGCGGAGCGCAGTACCTGGCGGATATAGCGGGCATTTGTTGCTCCCACTCCCAGCCAGTCCGAGCCGTAGTGTTCCACCATGAATGCTCCGGTAAAGCCACCCCGCAAAGCTTGCCGAATCACGGCGCGGTAGTTAATAAGTCCGCTTTCCAGGGGAACCGGCGCGGACATATAGGTGCCAGTTTCCGGGTCCTCATCGCGAATATAGTTCTTGATATGCCAGTAATTGGCGTAGGGAAGAACCGCATCGAACATGTCCTGGTAGCTGGGCATGGGCCGGTGCAGGCGAATGAGGTTGCCGATATCCGGATTAAGCCCCACGTTGTCACGGTCAATATCACGCACGAAACTCACCGCGCCGTCGTGGGTTCCCACGTAGGTGTCTTCGTACATTTCCAGGCTGATGTGCATTCCGAGCTGGCCGGCGTGCCGGGCTAGTTCCCGCACCCGTTCCACCGCGAGCGGACGCAATTGCGGATCGCATACGTGCCCGGGTGCTAGCCAGAACCACAGCGCTTTTTCCTGCGCCGGGGTGAGGGCCTCCATAAAGCCGATATTGATGACCTGTGCCCCGAGCTCATGCCCGCGGTCAATGAGGTCATGTACGAAGGCAAGATTGGTATCTCCGTTGCGAACATCGACGACGGAACGCCTACCTACGGAAATAGCGGGAATGCTGAGGTCGAGATCGCGGCACATATCCCGGAAAGACGCGAAGCGTTCCTCGGATATCTCAACAAGGGGAACCCAATCATCCATCGGATCAATGGCACCGAAACCAAGCTCCTTGACTTGGAGAAGCTGGTCTTCCCATATGCTTACCGGTGCGGTTCCTATATCCTCCCCTGTTTCTGTGCGGGATCCGAAATTCATCTTGGCCGCAATTGGCCAGGTATCCGCCGTATACACCTCATCACTCCTTTCGCCGGCCCCGGTTCCGGGGCCGGCGCTTATCTGCTTATTGCTAGCGAGCCTTAGCTCTGCCCGAGTCCCTTCTTGAGATCTGCTTCGTACCCTTCGAGGTACTTGACGAAATCATCGCCGAAGAGAGGATCGATCTGCATGAAATTGGTTTCCATGTAGTTGGTGAAGTCCTTGCTTTCGCTGTACTTCTTTGCTGCATCAATCCAGTACTCGCGGGCTTCTTCGCTGATCCCACCTGTCGCGATAAGGCCGCGGAACTGGGAGAAGGTCACGTTAATGCCTTCCTCCACGGTGGTGGGGATATCCTTGAGCGCATCGTAGCTATAGCGATCTTCGGAGATCACGCACAGGGGAACAAGATCGCCGGCTTCCAGCTGGCCCATCACTTCGCTGGGATTACCCAGGGCGACATCAACGTGTCCGCCGAGCAACGCAGTCACGGCTTCACCTCCGGATTCGTAGGGCACGCGTTGGAACTGCACACCCTGGTCCTTTTCGATAAGGCCAAATTGGATAGCGTCGTTACCGGTCACACCACCGGATATGGAAACCTTGACAGGACCGGCCTTCGCCGCATCCACCACAGCACGGCAGGAATTGTAAGGAGAGCCCTTCTTTACAACCATGATCGTCGAGTCCTGACCCGCCTTCATGATCGGGGTGAAACTACGCCACGTGAAGGGCACATTTTCGGTGAGAGGAAGGTTTATGAGGGCGGTTTCGGTGGCGAGGAGCTTGGAACTATCACCTTCTTCGCCCAGGAACGCAGCATAGCCGACGGCGCCGCCGGCACCCTGGCGATTCTCCACCGAGATGGACTTACCTGTGACGTTCTCCAGGCCGGAGGCGATGGCACGGCCTGACATATCGGAACCACCACCGGGGGCCATAGGTACCACCATGGTGATACGGGCGCCGGGATCGAAATCGCTTCCTCCCGCGGAGGAACCCCCGCCCTTATCCTGACAGCCGGAGAGGGCAAGGAGCGCGCAGCTAACAGCGGCGATACCGCTCATGAGTCGTGATATTTTCATTGTTATTCCTTAGAGTTGATCGTCGTTGATCCGGATTGGGGGATGTCACCGCCTAGCGCAAGACCCGGCGGTGGGGTGGTTGTCGTGTCGAGAGCGCGGGTTCCGCGCGCGGCCGAGCCGGTGCACTCCCCCACGGCAGCAGGTTGCGCAGCATCCACGGACGGCACAGGCTCAATCGCGGAAGTCGCTTCTGCGGGAACTTCGGCCGCCGCGGATTTGCGGCTGGATTTACGTGAAAAACGCTTGAGGAGGCCCGGGACCACCATGATGGCAAGGGTGATGCCAAGGATGGTCAAGGCTAGGGGCTGACGGAATACGATGGTGAGATCGCCCTGACTGAAAGCAGAAGTCTGCACCAGATAACGTTCCACCATGGGCCCAAGCACCATGCCCAGGATGAGCGGCGCCGTCGGATAGTTATATTTCTTGATGAAGAACCCAGCCAAGCCAGCAACGAAAAGAACCGTGAGTGCGAAAACACCATTCTCTACTGCAAATGCCCCAAACATCGAGAAGAAGATAATGAGGGGATAGAGGTAGGAGTAAGGCAGGCGCAGAACTTGGGCAAAGACGGGTGCCATGGGCAGGTTGAGGACGAGCAGGATAACGTTCCCGATGAAGAAAGACGTTAGCAAACCCCACACCAACGTAGGTTGATTCTCAAAGAGGAGGGGCCCCGGCTGGATCCCGTACATGACAAATGCGCCGAGGAGAACTGCCGTCGTCGTACCACCGGGAACGCCCAGCGCGAGAGTCGGAACGAAATTCGCATTGGCCGCGGCGTTATTTGCAGATTCGGAGGCTGCTACGCCTTCAATAGCGCCCTTACCAAAGTTGCGGGAGTTCTTGGAGACCTGCTTTTCCGCGCCGTAGGCAACCAGGGAGGCAAGAGTGGACCCCGCACCGGGCAGGCAGCCGAGTACAAATCCAAGCCCGGTACCACGAGTAATGGCCGGAAAAGCCTGCTTAATATCGGAGGGCTTAATGACCATGTCACGCATGCGGGCACGAATCGGTTTCGCGGTGCCCGCACCGATCTGGGACACTACTTCACCGATGGCGAATACTCCGATCATAACGACGACGAAATCAATGCCGCCCAGCAAACTCACGCTTCCAAAGGTGAAGCGCGAAGCCGCGAAGGCCGAGGACATTCCCACGGTGGAGAGCACTAGGCCAATACCGGCCATCATGAGGCCCTTGGCGAGGTTATCGCCGGAGAAGGAGATGATGGTGAGCAGGCCCATGATCATAATGGCGAGCATTTCAGCCGGGCCGAAACGCAGCGCGAATTGAGCAATAGGAGCTGCCACCAAGCAGAGCAGAATAAGGGAAACAATGGCGGCGAAGAAGGAGCCGATGGCAGCAATCGCGAGCGCCTTACCAGCTTTTCCTTTTCGGGCTAGAGAGTAGCCGTCTATAACTGTTGCGACGGCGCTCGCATCTCCCGGAGTGGCAATGAGGACCGCAGCAATCGTGCCGCCGTACTGGCACCCGTAGTAAATACCCGCGAGCATAATGAGCGCGGTGACCGGTTCCATCGTGAGGGTAAGAGGCAGCAGAATTGCCACGCCCGTGGTGGCCCCCAGTCCGGGGAGCATCCCAATAACGGTACCGAGAAGTACCCCGATGAAACACCAGAGCAGGTTGTCTGGGGTGAGAGATGTTTGGAAACCGAGTAGAAGATTCTCAATCATGATATGTTCGTTCCTCCCTTACACCAGGTCAAGCATCCCGGTAGGAAGCGGCACTTGGAGAAGCACAGAGAAAACCACGTAGCCGAAGAGGAAGGTGAGAATAGCAGCGAGGAGCCCCTGCCACCATTTGCGCCGTTCCACGAAAACAACGAGGACAAAGACCATGAGCGTGACGGAAAACAGCAGGCCGATCACGCGGGTGAGGATAATTGCGCCAAGCATTGCGAGGAAGACGTAGACTACCGCGAGCTGACGCTGGCGTTCGGTGCGTTCACCTTCCGCGGGCGTTTCTTCTGCCGCATACTGTTCCATCAGCTGGACGGATTCGTCATCTTCTGAGTCAGTTTCCGGCGCGGGCTTCGTGATGTTGGAGCGAATGAGATCCCAAATCGAGGCGAGGACAATAACGCAACCGGCGACGAAAGGCATGAGCCCGGCACCAACTTCGCCATTGGTTTCTGATAGTCCGTAATTCCATCCCGACACAATGACGTAGATGCCGATACCTAAAATAACGAGGCGGAAAGCCAGTGCGCCGATATCCCGATTTCCGCACTGGCGTTGGGCTTGTGCCGGCGCGCTTGTGGTGGCACCCGTGGTGTTCGGAGAAACCGCGCCGGGTGGGTGCATCCCAGGGTCTCCATCGGTCTTCACCGTTGTACTCCTCATCGAGCAACCTTTCCTTCTGGTAGTGCACTTCTGTGGTAGGGATGACGTTTCTGCTTTGAAACCGACATCGACAGTGACGCGCGCTACTAAGTTTCCAATATCCTATATCGTATAGGATTCTGTGACAAGGGTCGCGCGGTACTGTGACATGCCGAAGCTACACAAAAGCGAGACGTTCTCAGCCGTCACACCGATGCCGAAGGAGGAGCGATGGGGCAGATTCTCATCACGGTCGGGATTGTTATCTACCTAGGTGTCGCGGTGCTCTGGGCTATTAACCTGGTACGCGGATTGCGCCACGCAGCAAAGGATCCCCACTCGCAGCTGGATCGGGGCGCACGGCGAACCACCTACTTCGCCTTAGCTACTTGCTGGGCTTGGCCTGCGTGGATCTTTATCAGCCTCGCGCTTGCCGCGCGGCGCATTCGCCAAGCCGGCCGTGGATGCTAATAAACGATTTATTCCGCGTCAGAAATTGATCGGCGCAGCACCCCGTTGAGATGGGCTTCCATAGCAGCTAGTGCATCCTCGCGCGCACCCGAGGCGAAAGCCTCCAAAATAGCATGATGCTCCGCAGTGGCCTGCGCACCGTCAGAACTTCCTTCCCCAACGGTTTGGCGAATGCGGTGAGCCTGGAAAGCGAGGTTATCCACCGCCGATTCCAGGTATGAATTATTGGCGTAGCGAATAATAACGCGGTGGAAGTTCCAATCAGCATCGAAATAGTGGCGGATATGGGCGAGGTCAAGGTGCCCTTTTTCATGTTCGAGATTCTGCCACGCGACTTCGTGTTCGGCGTGGGCCTGGCGCAATTCCGGAAGAAGTCGCTTGGCGTGCGGATAAGCCCAGTCAACCGCCTGGAGTTCCAGAAGCTTACGGACATCAATGAGTTTGCGAATTTGCTCGGTAGAGATGGGGGGCGCCACCCGGTAGCCGCGCCGAGCTAGACGCTCCACCAAGCCAGTATGCTCCATTTCCACCATGGCTTCGCGTACCGGGGTAGGAGAGACATCGAGATCACGAGCCAGGCCGTCAATGCTCAAAGATTCTTCCGGCTGGAACACGCCGCCCAGCAGCATATCGAGTATGGTGGAATACACCTCGTCACGCAAAGCAGCACGACGACGCTTAAGCAGAGAACCGGTGACGGCCACGGCGACTCCTTGGAATCCAATGAACACACTCTTCGCCCACCGTCTCGCGCCGTTAGCACGCAAAGAATCGCGTCACAGAGGCGGGGGTATGGGCATAGTATACCGAGGGCGCTGGGCCAGCTCCGGGACTTGAGTCAAGGTCACTTAAGCAAAGGAACGCCGCTGCGATAACCGCGGGCGGCTTGACTGCACTCATCAAGCCGCCCGCACTTTATTAGCTTTTTCGGGAGGTCCGTAGGCTTGCTGATCAGCGCGCCTCCGTGCCTTTCGCGCGACTCCCACACCTCCGTCAGCGTGCCTCCCGCGCCTCCGCGATCCGATTGCACAGCGCAGCCACGGCATCCTCGTCATTGGAGCCGATCTCATAGGCGGAAATGTCCTTGACCGCCGCTACCGAATTCGACGGGCAGATCGCCACACCCACTTCGCGCAGCCAGGGCAGGTCATTCGCGGAATCGCCGATGCCGGCGGTGCGAGCAACCGGGGCGCCGAGCCCCTCGAGGATGGTGCGCAGCGCTACCCATTTATCGGTAGCCGGGCTGGTCACCTCAATAGTGCCGTCATAGGAGCGCGCCGCGTTGGGGAATTCCGCCGCAAGATCAGCGCGGATACGCTCATACTCTGCGTCGTTAGCAAAAAGCGCGGCCTTGAGGCGGTCTTCGCGGGGCAGCTCCTCCAGATCCGCCACGATGGGCTGCTCGCCTTCGTTGCGTTCGGCGAGCACCCGCACCGCTTCGCCGTCCTCCTTGGCGAAAAGGTGGTCGCGTCCAAAAATAACCAGCTGGAGGGCATGCTTGCGGCAAAAGTCGAGGATGCGCTCGTAGAGTTCATCATCCATAGGTTCGTACGACGCCGCGCCTACCTCACCATGCGCATAATCCCGCACGGAGGCCACCGCCATAGCGCCACTAGCCGCGATCAGCGGGCCGTCAATATTGGCACGCTCGTAAATCCCCACGGTAGCCGGGTATACCCGGCCGGTCGCTACGATAATCGCGACGCCGGTGGCATGCAGCCGGGCCAGTGCCGTGATCGTGGCATCGGAAACGTGTTTGTCATTGCGCGCCAGGGTGCCGTCCAAATCAAGGGCCAGCGCGTCAATGGTGAGAAGGTCTGCGGGAAGCTCTGCTTCCAGGTCCAGATGAATAGCCATATCTCCACGGTACGCTACTCGCGCGCGCTCCGGGTGGGCCGCGCGGCCGGCATCACCGCAGCCACACCCGCCGCCACACCCGCCGCCGACACCGCCCGCTACCGGTGGCTCACCGTTTCTTTCCCGTGAATTTCCACCAGCTGCGCGGTGGCGGACTGGCCATCCTTGGCGATCTCCGTGATATCAATCGTCAGGGCCAGCTCACCCCAGGCCGGATCCGGGCTGGCCGGCTTGGGAGTTTCACCCGGGCGCGTCACCACTGCCGGATCCACGGTTTGCAAGCCGAGCCGCTGGGGCGAATAGCTTTCCAGGCCGGCGATAGTCACCCGCGCTCCCCCGCATTGGGGCGGGTAGCTCGCCATAAACACCTCACACATGGTGGCCACCCCGCCGCTAATAATCACCCCGCCGCGTACTTTCACTTCCCCGGTCCCGTGCGCAATAGCCGCAGCGGGACCGGATTCGGTATCCCCGGGGCCGCCGGGGAGGGGCGTGGCCGGTGGCGGCGTCGTCGTATCACCGCTGCAGCCGCCCAGGCCCGCCACGCCGCAAAGCGCAGCCATCACGCCCGCGGCAACCGCCATCATGTTCTTGCTCCGCATGTCACGCCTTTCGTTTCCGGGCCCGTGCCCCGCGCGGATTCGACCGCGCTTACTGGTAGCTCACAAAAGCCGGGGTTGGCTCCACCTGGGTGTAGGTTTCCTCCGGCGTGAGCATGGGGGTGTCCTCATCGTAAAAGTTCTTCCAGCCCCACGCCACACCCGCGGGCGCGTAGCTGTGCAGGGTGTGCCAGGTGTCCTGCTTGGCGGCCTGGCTACCCTGGCCGTCGGCGTGGATCACCAGCGCGACTTCGGCGCGGGACCGGTCGAGCTGATCGACGTCGCGCAGCATCTGCACCTGGAACTGGTGCAGAATCACGACTTTCTGGGGTAGCTGATTCTCCCGCACAAAATCAGCGAGCCAATTAATGGTTTCGTTGACCTCGCTGATCTCCACGTGGCCGATGCGCTCGAGCGGGAAATCATCCGGGCCCAGGCGCCATTCCGGATCCAAGGCGATACCCACATTCGGGTAGCGCAACAGCTTCTCGTAGCGTTTGACCTGCTCCGGGAAGCTGGAACGCCCGGGCTGGAAATCGAGGACCACGTACTGGCCGTGCCGCGCGGCCTCCTCAATATAGGGGATGAAAATATCCGGATCCCATTCGTGCGAATAATTACCATCGTCACCGGCCTGCCCGGCCGCCACCGTCACGATGAGTTCCAACGCGGGAATAACGGCATCCTCCGTGAGGGCGCGATAGGGCTGGGCATGCGCTGCGGCCCGCGCCACGGTTTCCTCCACGCCCTGCTCGCCGAGCACCCCCAGCGCGGCCGTGACCGGCGAACCGTAAAGCGCTACGTAGCGCTTGCCGTCCAGCACCAGCTGCCCGCCGCCGGGCAGTTCCGTTCCGGTGCGCGCCGCCGCTAATTGCCAAGAAAGATTCGGAAGGTCGACGCCGAAGCTGGCCACCGCCGCCTCGCTTCCCGCGAGCGCGCGGATAGTTGCACTGCGTGCGCGCGGATCGGGCCCAGATTCGACGACGGCGCCACCTGCCGCACGCACCGTGGCCAGAGTAGCGGAATTCGCACCGTCGGTAATGACGGGGAATGGCGCGGTGGTGGTGGCCGGCAGGTAGTGGAAATCGGCCGGCGTGAGCGGGTACCGATACTCCTCGACCGTGCCGCTAAACCAGGCCGGGGCCGCGGTTCCAACCAGGAGAGTATGCGTGACTCCGAGCCGCTCAAATTCCGCGGCGAGGGCGCTCTCGGCAATCGGGGCTTCGGGCTGCGCCCCTCCTTGAGGCGCGAGAGGCGCGACGTGCGCTTGCGCATTCCCCACCGGGAAAACCGGCACCCCGAGAGATTCGGCCAGCTCACCGGCCTGTTCCACGGAGTCCGGGCCGCTCACTACCGCGAGCCGGGCGCTGGCAAAAAGCGTGGCGGAGGCGGCAAGGGCACCTTCCATATCCGCGACGGGGAGCACCAGGTCCGCCGTTGGAGCGCGGTGCACGGCAATGGGACCGCGTTCTTGGGCGCTCGGGGCGCTGCTGCATGAGCTGAGACCGAGAGCTAGAACGAGGGCCAGGACGGCGAGCAGGGTGAGCGATGCCAGGTGCGATCGACGGTGACGATGCGGCACAAAACTTCCTTCCTTCGGCGCCTTTCCAGGGTAGCGATAATGCGCCGCCCGCGCATCTGGGCTACTGCAAAAGAGGCTCCTCGCTTACGTCCGCTTGGTAGTCAGCGAGGAGTGCTGCCGCGAAGGCGGCGTCGTCGGAATTAATGGAACGGAGCACGCGGGCCGGAACTCCACCCACAACGCTCCCCGGCGGGACGTCGCGCAGCACCACGGCGCCGGCGCCCACCACGGAATTCTCACCGATGGTCACGCCGCCCGCGATGGAGGCACCCATGCCGATCCAAACGTTATTTTCGATGGTGATGGGGCGGCCGTATTCGAGGCGGGTGGCGCGCAGAGCTGGGTCGATGGGGTGCGACGCGCAGGACATGGTGACGTGCGGGGCAATGAGGACCCCGGCGCCGATGCGCACCGGGCACAGGTCGAGGATAACCGCTCCGGTATTAATGAAGGAGCCCTCCCCCAAGCTGATATTCACGCCGTAATCGCAGGTGAAGGGGCGCACGATCTGGGAGCCGGCCCCGATTTCACCGAGTAGTTCGCCCAGGATTTCGGTGGCGCGCGGGCTGCCCCAAGCGGCCTCGGCGTTGAATTCTTCCAGCAGCGCGATGGCGCGTTCGCGCACCCGGGCTTGCGTTGGCCCCCAGCGGTAGAGCCGGCCTTCCACCATGCGCCGCCACTGCACGTCCACGGGTTCACCCGGAATCGGGCAGCGGCTGCGTTCGGGCAGCTCACCAACGTGCGGGCGGGCCACACGGCGCGGGTTGAGAGGCTTTTCAGGCATTTTTCTTCCTTAGGTTGATGTGCGGGGCAAGATGGAAAGGTGGTACGACGACGCCCGTGGGGGGGGGGGGGTTGGCTGCCCCCCCCCCCCCCCCCCCCCCCCGCGCGCCGGGGCGGGCCCGACTGAGATATACGGACCTGGGATAGCGGGCAGCTGCGCATCCCGGGAAGTAAGCGCTCGCGGATCCGGAGAAGGGAGCACCCGCCAGCTCGGCGGTGCAGGCCGGAGCCTGGCCTGCTTATATTTGGAAGGCCCGGACGCGGCCGACTTACCCGAGGCTGGCACGCCGGTACTCGCGGAGCGGTCCGATGCGGTGAGTGCGGGTGGGGCGAGCGGGATTGCGGCGGTCGAAACGGAAACGAATCAGCCCGAGGGGGTGGCTGTGGGCCTGGTGCTGTCGGCGGTGCGGCATTGGGAAGAAGGTCCGCTTGCCCTCGCGCTGATCAGGGAGCCAGCGGCGCTGGGCGCGGTGCGGGTAGGGGAATTCCGCTGCGGCGTCGAACCTATTCCTCTGCCTACTCGCGCTCCCGTTGTGGTGACCATTCGTGAAAGCGGCGAAAAAAGTGTCGTAGGCCGTGACTAGAATGAGGGCGAGCACCACGCTCACCACGAGGACGGAGAACCATGAACCTAACAACCTTGCGGCTCGTCACAGATATCTGCAACGGGATATTTTTTGTGATCCAGCTGGCGATTCTCGCGTTTATGGTGTGGGCGCTGGTGGCTTGCCTGCGCCGCCCGGATGCGGATTTTCGCTATGCCCGCAAGGATAAAAAGTTCTGGAGCGGGGTGCTGCTGGGCTGCGCTCTCGTCACGGGGATCGTGCTTTTTACACCCATTCGCCTACCTTTCCAGCCGTTCCTCATGCTCGGGGCGGCTTACGGCGCGCTCTACTATCTGGGTCCCGAAGAACAGCGGATGGGGCCGCGCCGCAGTTCGCGCGGGCGCGGGAAAGGGTCCTGGTAAAGCGGGGTAAGCGCAGGCCCTTAGCTGCGTCGTCGTACTACACGCACCACGAAGGAGGAAGAATGCGAGCAGTTATTCAGCGCGTCACGCGCGCATCCGTCACGGTGGACGGCAGTGTGATTTCGCAGATCGGCACGGGACTGTGCGTGCTCCTGGGCGTAACGCACGGGGATGGCGCCCCGGAAGTGGAGAAAATCGCGCGGAAAATCGCGCAGCTGAAAGTACTGCGCGCCGCGGATGGAACCGATGAGCCGAATAGTCGGCGCAGCGCGGAAGAAGCGCAGGCTCCTGTGCTGCTCGTTTCGCAATTCACTCTGTACGCGGATGTGCGTAAGGGTCGCAAGCCTTCGTGGTCCAAGGCCGCGCCCGGGGAAATTGCCGATCCGCTCTATGAGGCGGTGGTGCGCGAATTGCGTGAGACCTACGGGCTGGAGGTAGCCACCGGGCAATTCGGGGCCATGATGGATGTGGAGCTCGTTAATGACGGCCCCTTTACGCTCCTGGTTGAGGTGGAACCGGCCAGCGCCTAACTCGCCGCGGCGCCCCATATTCCTAGGTCTAAGGGCCTAGGGATAGTGAAATAAGCTCAGAAATCTCATCAAGAACAGCGATTTCCGCGCTAATTCGGCTTTTTCCCTCAGCAAAATGTGAGCCACACACTCATGCCACTGGCGAACAGGGGACGGCTCCCGGGCCGCGGGCCGTTACTCTTTTAGAAGATTGCAAGTGCAAGGAGAGTTATGTTCGAAAGGTTCACTGACCGCGCCCGGCGAGTCATCGTGCTCGCGCAGGAAGAGGCACGGAACCTCAAGCACAACTACCTGGGGACCGAACATATCTTGCTCGGCCTCATTCGCGAGGGCGAAGGGGTGGCCGCAAAGGCCTTGGAAGCCCTGGGGGTGACGCTTGAGTCCGTCCGGACGCAGGTCATCGATATTATCGGCGAAGGCCAGGAACCACCCTCGGGTCATATTCCCTTCACGCCGCGCGCCAAGAAGGTCATTGAGTTCGCGATGCGTGAGGGGCTGCAGATGGGCCACTCCTATATCGGAACCGAACATCTCCTCCTCGGTCTCACCCGCGAAGCGGATGGTGTTGCCGCGCAGGTCCTCATCAAGCTCGGTGCGGATATGCCCACCGTGCGGAACCAGGTCAGCCAGCTCATCTCCGGTTTCCAAGGTAAGGAAGCCGTTGGGGTGGGTGGGGGCCCGCGTGAAGGCACCAAGGCCGGCTCCACGATTCTGGATCAGTACGGGCGTAACCTCACGGCCGCCGCGCGCGATCACAAGCTTGATCCCGTGATCGGCCGGCATACCGAAACCGAGCGGGTTATGCAGGTGCTTTCCCGGCGCACCAAGAATAACCCGGTGCTGATCGGGGAACCCGGCGTGGGTAAAACCGCGGTGGTCGAGGGCCTGGCCCAGTCCATCGCCGCGGGTAATGTGCCGGAAACCCTCAAGGATAAGCAGCTGTATTCCCTGGATATGGGTTCCCTCGTGGCTGGTTCGCGCTACCGCGGCGACTTCGAGGAACGCATGAAGAAGATCCTCAAGGAAGTTAATACCCGCGGGGATATTATTCTTTTCATTGACGAAATCCATACCCTGGTGGGTGCGGGTGCCGCGGAAGGTGCCCTGGATGCCGCCTCGCTGCTCAAGCCGATGCTGGCCCGCGGGGAACTCCAGGTCATCGGGGCAACCACCCTCGATGAATACCGTAAGTACATTGAAAAGGATGCCGCGCTTGAGCGCCGCTTCCAGCCCATCCAGGTGGAACAACCCACCGTGGAACAAACCATTGATATTTTGCGTGGTTTGCGGGACCGGTACGAGTCCTACCACCGCGTGACTATTACCGACGACGCCCTGGAGGCGGCCGCCACCCTGGCGGATCGGTATATTAACGACCGCTTCCTTCCCGATAAGGCCATTGACCTCATCGACGAAGCGGGGGCGCGCCTGGCCATCCGTAAGATGACCGCGCCGCCGGAGCTGCGCGAGCTGGACGATAAAATCGCCTCCACGCGCCGCGCTAAGGAAGCGGCTATTGACGCCCAGGACTTTGAGAAGGCCGCTGGCCTGCGTGATGAAGAGCAGAAGCTCGGTGAAGAACGCGATGCCCGTGAGCAGGCTTGGAAGGACGGGGATATGGATGTCGTCTCGGTGGTGGATGAAGATCTCATCACCGAGGTGCTCTCCATGTCTACCGGTATCCCGGTCTTCAAGCTCACCGAAGCGGAGTCCGCGAAGTTGCTGCGTATGGAAGACGAGCTGCATAAGCGGGTTATCGGCCAGCATGAAGCCGTGACCGCGCTTTCCCAGGCAATTCGCCGTACCCGCGCGGGACTCAAGGACCCGAACCGCCCCGGTGGCTCTTTCATTTTCGCCGGGCCTACCGGTGTGGGGAAAACCGAGCTCGCTAAGGCGCTCGCGGAATTCCTTTTCGGGGATGAATCCGCGCTGATCACTTTGGACATGTCCGAATATTCGGAGAAGCACACCGTTTCGCGGCTCTTTGGTGCGCCTCCGGGATATGTGGGTTATGAAGAAGGAGGCCAGCTCACTGAGAAAGTGCGGCGCAAGCCCTTCTCCGTGGTGCTGTTCGACGAAATTGAAAAGGCCCACGCGGATCTCTTCAATTCTCTTCTCCAAATCTTGGAAGAAGGGCGGCTCACGGACTCGCAAGGTCGGGTGGTGGACTTTAAGAACACCATCATCATCATGACTACCAATCTGGGTACGAAGGATATCGCGAAGGGTGTGCAAACTGGTTTCCAGTTCGATGCCGATACCACGTCTTCCTACGAGCGCATGAAGACGAAGGTTGCGGAAGAACTCAAGAACAATTTCCGGCCCGAATTCCTCAACCGCGTGGATGATATTATCGTCTTCCCGCAGCTGGGCCGCCCGGAAATCCTCCAGATTGTGGATCTGATGATCGGCAAGCTGGATAAGCGCCTGCGGGATCAGAACCTGTCGATCGCCCTGACGAAGGATGCGAAGGAACTCTTGGCGGATCGTGGTTACGATCCGGTGCTCGGGGCACGCCCGCTGCGCCGCGCCATCCAGCGTGACGTGGAAGATGTGCTCTCCGAGAAGCTGCTCTATGGCGAATTCGCCAAGGGGGACATCATCGTGGTGGATGTGGATAAGGAAAATATTCCGATGTCCTTCACCTTCACCGGCCAGTCGCCCGACCAGCCGCTACCGGATGGTGTGATCGAAGCCGAAGAACCGGCGCAAATGGAAGGCCTGGCTTCCGGGGTGAATACTCGCCCCAGCGGCGGGTCGGTAGCCGGTGCCGGCGCGCCGACTTCCGGAGGTGGCCTGGCCGCAGCGAACTAGGATTGCTGCGTCCCAAGCGGGGCCGCGAGCTAAAGCCCCACCCACATTAGGGGCGGCCACGCTCAGGCACCGGCTAGGGCCGCGAGCAAGGAATAGCTGATACCGAGAGCTCGAAGCTAACCGATCAGGTGCGCTTCGAGCTCTCGCGTTATCACCGGGGCTGTTTCGGAGCGGGTAGTGAGCAACTCCGATACCGTGCGGCGCTGCCCGGCAACGGTGTAGTGCACCTCCCACTCCATGACGAGCGTGGCTTTCACCTCCTTATTGGCCTGGCGGTAGATGACTTCTGTACAGGGCTGACGGGCCGGGATGAGCTGTGCTGAGTGAGCGAGGAGCGAGCCGCTGGGCGTGGCGTTTCCGGAGTTTCTTGCGGCCGTGCTTTCCGCGCCGGGCACCTCCCAAGTTGCCCGCACGGGAATCAGGTCAATAACAACCTCCGCGCCGAGCACTACAACCGGATGCCGTTGAGCCGGAGCGGAATAATGCAGGCGAACAGGGTAGTTGATCGCCACCCAGCCGCGCGCCGGTTCCATCCGCGCCTCAGCGCTCGCTACCGCGATCCGGATACTTTCCGTATGGATAAGCCTTTCCAGCTGCGCGGGGGTGGGAGGCGCTCCCGTTTGAGTGCCGGCCGGCGGAGTGCCATTACCCAGTATCCAACTGAGAATTCCTGCCGCGCCGCGCACATGGCCCGGTAGAGACGCATCACGCACCGCGGCTACTAGTGCACTGCGTGACCACGGCAGTCCATAAGGCCCGCTGGAGAGTCCGGCGCTCCCGCTGGCAAGGGCACCTGAGCTTGATGACACTCCGGCTGCCTCGCCGGGCGAACGCCTGGTGTAACTCACCTGACCTTCCACGGTCACTCCGCCGGCATCGGTGCGGGCGGTGTAAATGCGTTCCTCACCATCCGCATATTCGCGGGCGAGGGCAGGAGCGCTCACCGTGCACGAGCCAAGGCATATCACTGCGACCACGCCTACGATGAAGGCGCGCAGGAACCAGCGCGGTCTGAACCTGGGGTTGGTGTATGGCCTCATCACACGCCTCCATCCAAAATGTCATCGTTCATCCCCACCGCATCGACGATCCAGTTACTACCGGAGCGGAAAATCCGCATGGTCACAAAGAATTCTTCGGCACGATCTGTTTTTTCGGCGCCTTTGCGGTTCATCACTGGATTGGGTGGATGGGAAACGGAGAACTGCACGGTATAAGCGGCTATGGGATCATTCCAGCGCCCCCGCGCATCGCTAAAACTAAAAACGGTGGCTTGCCGGGGCCGGAAATCAGTTTCTTCACGTTTCGCGATCTGGTGTTGGCACCAATCGCATTGTTCTCCGGCCAGTGGGGAGAGGGGCGCGATATCGCCGGTGATAGTTGCGTAATCGAGGAGGGTGAAAAGATACTGCCCGGCCGCGATGGCTCCCGCTACGGAATCTTCGGACATCTGAGCGGGTGGTGCGGGCACTGGAATCTGGACCGGCCAGGTGGGGGGAGAGGATGGGGGAACCGAGGGCGCGACAGAGCCAGAACTGATGGTAGACGAGGGTGAGTTCGCAGCGGCTGGGGCGGAGCTAGCTGCTGGCATTCCGGAAAAGTTACCGGGGGAGAGCCCAGGGGGAGGCGCGCCTGCCCCTGCCCCACAGCTGCTGAGAAGGAAACAGAGGCTGGCAAGAATTCCGGCACGGCGCCCGGTTATGAGTACGTTCATGGCGCCACGTTAACAGTCGCGTTGCATCCGCCCAGAGCCTATCCACAGGAGGACTCGTAGCGGCGTGTCATCCACAGCTTGTGTCGGCTCAGCTACGCGGTACCCGCCTCCGTCACCACAACCCGCGCTTCGAGCTCTCGGCTGGCGCCCGGCTCCAGCAGCATTTCGCGGCCCTCGGCCCGGTTGAAAGCATTAGGGAGCGCCTGGCACGGCTCCATAGCTACCGCCTGCCCGGGATCGCGCGCCAGCCCGGCGCCAGCAAAAATATGGAAATTCTTCGAGGGCCAGTCACCCAGGCGCGCCCACAGCGCCACCTCGCGGTTACCGGTGTGCAAGCGCGCCACATTCCAGCTAGTCCCGGCGCCACCGTTTCCGTCCGCACTACCGTCCGCACTACCGTCCACACCTCCGCCAGCGCCGACAGCACCCGCATCCGGTCCGGCGTCATCGGCAAGCTGCGCGTAGGCCCAATCCGTGGCCGGGTCGATGGGGGAGTGCGCGAGCGGCTCGCACGGCGCGAAAGCGCCGGCGCCGTCGTACGGAATAAGCGTGGTATCGGTGGCGATACGCGCGCGGCAGTCCAGGCTCAGGCGTGCCTCCCCCAGCGGACCGGCGAGCCGGAAATACGGATGCCAGCCGAGAGCGACCGGGGCCGCTACTTCGCTGAGGTTCTCGGCGCGTAGACGCACGTGCAAGGAGCCGTCGGCACCAATGCTGTAAACAATGTTTACGGCAAGCTCGAAGGGGTAAACACCGTTTGCATCCACGCGGGTGGCGAACTCAAGAACGCCGTCGCCTGCGCGAATAACCTCGAATTCCCGGGTGGTGACCAGGCCGTGCAGGCCCGGTTCCGTATCGGGAAGCGGCGCCGGCACATTGTGAACGCCGCTTACTGGAACCTCGACGTGGAGGCGAGTGCGCACGGCGGCGTCGTCACCATGATAGAGCGCGGTCGGGTAGCGCCCCGCGCGGATGCGATTGGACCACGGCACCAGCACGGCACTGCGAAAACCATTGAGCTCACGCAGCTCAGCGGGGCCGCGGTAGCCGTCGATAATCTCGGTATCGCCGAGGCGGTAGTTGAGCAGGGTGGCGCCGCGGGTGGCCGCGCGCAGCGTAACGGTTCGGCCCGCGCACTCGCGTTCAGTGGTGACGATCATGGTCCTTCTTCCTCGTAGTCCCAGGTACGACGACGCCGCAGCCGCGGGCGCCTCCTTTAGCTGCCCACGTTCTCCAGGGTACCCGCCAAGGCCCGGTAGGCGGGCCAGGAGTTTACTCAGTAAATGGATTATGTGTCGATCTTTAACTGGATTTCCGGCAGTGAAGAGGCATCTACCGGATTATCGTGATCCGTGTGCTCCCTATTCCAGGTTTCGGGCCTTCCTAAGAAGTTGGCGATTGCTAACCAGGCAGCGCCGCGGGAAAGAGGTGCTCCCCGAGCGAGGGTAGCCCGAATATCTAAAGGAGTCTGACCACTCCAAATTACGCGGGAACTAATTTCCTTTTGGATATTAGGGAGCAAAAAATCATAAATATCGGCGAGTTGCCCGCCAAAAATCAAAGTAGGGGAGTGGATCAGATTAATTGCGCTAGCAGCTGCCCGGCCAATTAGAGTAGCTACTTCCTTGACCACTTTGGTAACGGGGGTTTCGTTTCGCTTAAGCAAGGAAACAAGGGTTCCAATCGTTGTTTCAGCCGGTAGGTTGCTGGCTGCAATAATTGCAGATCTGGTAGCAAATGCCTCAAGACAGCCGTTTTGTCCGCAGGTGCAAATGCGCGCTTGATCTGAAACGTAGATGTGACCTAAAGACCCACTCCAGCCGGTGCTATCGGGTGAAAGTGCTCCGTCCAATATATGTACGGCGCCGATGCCCGAATCGAGGTTGACGTAAAGAAAATTGTCAAGCTGCTCGTCATTACGATGAAGATAGACCGTTTCTGCGCTCGCTCCCGCCGTTGTGGAATTGGAAATGACGATATTGCAATCAATTATTCCCTCGACAATTCGAGATAATTCGACGTTTATCCAACCAAGGGGGGTGGAATTTACTACGGTGGAGGTGGCTGGATCTACGATTCCAGGAAACGTGATTACAACTTGCTTAAGTGAGAGCCCGGCAACGTTGCATTGCGTTGATACGGATCGCAGAATTGCGGCAATATCATCGAGGGTTTGAGAGGTTGAGTCTGGGGGCATGTCAATTAGTCGTTCAATCAGCACGTTTCCCGTCAGATCTATTAGAGATGCCTCTACCGCTTCAGCAGAAACATTGATCCCGAGGGCGCAGTATGTTCTTGGGGCTGGCGTTAAGGGTGCCCCGGGCCTGCCAGGGCCAGAGACTTCAACTTCGTTTTCCCGCACGATATCTCGGTTAACAAGCTCGTCAACTAGTCGTGAAATAGTGGACCGATTCAATCCGGTTGAGCGGGCTAGATCCGCCCTTGATGGGGCTGAATTAGTGAAGATAATCCGACTTGCTAAAGAAGCTAAATTTTGGTTGCGTACAGCACCATGAGAGGTCTCAGCAGCTTTTCGCACAGCAAGTCTCCGTAGATGTTCCGAAAGGGGTGGTCACCACTTAATGATAGAGGATGCTATCAGCCGAGCTTGTGGTGCGTGACACAGAAGTGTCGACGTGCGCATTGTTGCATTTAATGCAACTGGACGGGTATATTGCAAACAGCAACAAAATCTAACGCTGGGGTTGGAGGTGCAATGAAAAAGAGCAATGTCGCTGGTATTGACTTGTCTACACGTTCCTGCCACGTAGTAATTCGTGATCTGGAAACGGGTGAGCTGGTTCGCGGCGCAACTGCATCTTTCCGCACTAAGACAGAGACCAATCCGCGGACATGGATGGAGGCTTATAGTTCAGCGGTCGAACTTGCTGGCGGATTAGATGATGTAGTGGCGATGTCTGTTGCCGGACAACAGCATGGTTTCGTTGGTCTAGGCGCTGACGGGAATGTCCTGCGTCAAGCGATTCTTTGGAACGATAATCGCTCTAAAGAAGATGCCGAAGATCTGATTCGAGAATTAGGCCGAGGCGATGTTTCTGAGGGGCGTAAGCTGTGGGCTGACAGTGTCGGAAGCGTGCCAGTTTCGTCGTTGACAGTTTCGAAGCTGAGGTGGTTCGTTGATCATGAGCCTCAGCTATTCAAACGATTATGTGCCATTGCATTGCCTCATGATTGGCTCACGTGGCAACTTATGGGTACTGACGGCTCCCGAGACGGCCTAGAGACAAAGCGGGATATTCGGGAACTTGTTACAGACCGCTCGGAGGCTTCGGGTACCGGTTATTACTGCGCGGAAAAGAACGAGTACCGCAACGACCTAATTGACTTGGCGGCAAGAAGTGAATTATCTAAGAAACTCGTTTTGCCACGTGTCGTTGGAAAAGCAGAATCGGTAGGAGAACTGAAAGCTAAGGGTGAGGCAATCGTTTTGGGTCCCGGCTGCGCTGACAACGCAGCCACGGCGCTGGGGCTGGATTTGCCTCCAGGTGAGGTGTGTGTTTCTATCGGAACTTCTGGTGTTACTTCCTTGGTTTCGGACAGTCCGATTAAGGATAGGACTGGTCAGGTTACTGGTTTTGCGGATGCGACTGGACGGTATCTTCCTTTAGTCGGGATGCTTAATGCAAGCCGTGTTCTCGATGACGTTGCACTTCTACTTGGAATGACACTAGAGGAACTCTCACGTGCCGCACTTAATGCCGCGCCTGGGGCGGAAGGCCTTGTGGTGATTCCATATTTCGCGGGAGAGCGAAATCCGCGGCTTCCGGAAGGAATGGGAGCGGTTTTGGGAGTGTCGTCACGAAACCTCACGGCGCCAAATCTCGCGCGTGCGGCATATGAAGGAATCGTAGCGAGTGTAGCTCGAGGTCTTTCCGCATTCCGAAGGCTTGGTGTGGAGGTTACCGGTATAACACTGGTAGGTGGGGCGTCGCGTACGCCAGCTATGCGCCGGATAGCTGCATCAGTGCTCGGTTTACCTGTGAGCGTTCCTGAGTATTCAGCTTACTCAGCCGATGGCGCAGCAAGACAGGCGGCATGGACTTATATGGGAGGAGACGATCCTCCGGCATGGACTCCACGTCTCCGGTCTCAGTACCAAGCGAAACACGACTCTTTTATTATCGAGAGATTTGAGGAGGTTGCAGAAAAATATCTTGCAACGGTCAGATGACTGTCTATCTTCAATAGATCCGGGAAAGTTTTGGCTAGGCATCCGGTCTCTCGATCTGTAAAAGCGAAGTCATGCAAAGGAGCATGTAATGAAAAAATTCCGCGTACCGCAGGAGGCGGGAATCTTTGGTGTTGTGCTGATAGTGGGTGCTATTATGGCGCTGCTCTCTCCAGCATTCCTAACAATGAATAACATGCAGGTTCTCCTGCTCAATGGGACGGTCGTGCTTTTCCTTGCAATGGGGCAGACATTCGTTCTCCTAACTGGTGGTATTGACCTTTCTGTAGGATCAAATATCGCGTTGACTGGAATGATTGCAGCGCTGGCGATGCAGGGAGGTCTCCCCTGGTGGCTTGCCGCATTGCTGGCCATTGTGACTGGTGCTCTCGTTGGCGTATTCAACGGCGTTTTTATTCATTTTGGGAAAATGCCAGCATTCATCGTCACGTTTGCTACCTTTGGGATTTCCGCTTCAATTCCGAAGATCCTGACGCAAGCCCGGTCAGTAACTGTTGCTGATCCAATGTTCGCATTCTTCGGCCGAGGGAGTATTTTCGGCATCCCTATTCCGGTGGTTTTAGTGCTTATTGCTGCGGTTATTCTCGCTTGGTTCTTGCACCGGACGAAAACGGGTCTCCATATTTACGCGGTTGGCGGCAACAAAGAAACGGCCCGTCTCGCCGGTGTGAATAATGGAAAGATCATCATTCTGGTGTACGTAATCTCCGGTATTTGTTCAGGGTTCGGCGGAATTATTGTTACATCGCGCCTTATGGTCGGCTATCCGACAGCCGGATCGGGTACTGAGCAGTTCTACTCAATCGCTTCGGCAGTTGTTGGTGGCGTTTCGCTTTTCGGTGGCGTCGGTACCCTTCTCGGAGCGTTCCTTGGTGCCATTTTGATCGCAGAAGTTTCCAATGGAATGAACGTTATTGGAGTGGATTCTTATTGGCAGCCGCTTGTCATTGGCGTAATTATTCTCGTTGGTGTTCTTCTCGATACTAATCGCCAGCAGCTGTCTCTCTCGAAGCTGTTCCGCAAGAAGCAGCAAGATACGTCGGTGGCATCGCATGCATCTGCGGATACGACCAATTCCGAAATTAGTCATTCACAAAAACAACCTACTGGAGTGTCCAGTGGGGAGCAAAGTATCCAAACCCATGACCGAGACAACGAGGTCTAGGAAAACAGAGGAGAAAAACATGAGAAAGAAGCTCTATGCAACTCTTGGCGCGACAGCTCTTGTTGCGACAATGGGTGCCTGCGGGGGAGTCGATACCGGAACCGGTGAAAACAGTGGTGGCACTGGTGAAACCGGTAAGGCAAGTATTCAGATTCCTGAAGCATGTAACGCTGAGAATCCATACCTCGCAGTGTTGCTTCCTAACCAACAGAATCCTTACTACGTCGCAATGAAGCGAGGATTCGAAGAAGAAGGCAAGGCTAAAGGATTCAACGTTGAGGTCCAGATCGCCAATGACGACGATGCAAACCAGCTTGCTCAAGCTCAGGCCATGTTGCAGAAGAATCCCTGTGCTCTGGCACTTAACCCAGTGAAGTCAGAACCCGCGGCTGCAATCGTGAAGGCAGCTAATGATGCCGGGGTGCCGGTGTTCACTGTGAATATTATCGTCGATCCTGATGCATTAAGCGCCCAAGGCGCGAGCGTTGTTCAGTATGTGGGAGCCAACAACCACGAGGGTGGCGTCCAAATGGCAGAGAAAGTTCTTGCCGATTTCGGTGCCGACGCGAAGCTGAACATTGGGTACGTTACTGAACCGGATGAATTGCCAGTGGTCCAGCGAGATCTAGGCTTCCGGGAAAAGATGAAGAGTAACCCGAATGCCAAGGACGTTGCGGAAGTCGACGGCAATGTTAAACCAGATGATTCACTCAATGTTACATCCGCGATGATTCAGGGTAACCCTGACATTAACGTAATTTTCGCGTCGACTGGGCCTGCCGCGTACGGCGCACTGCAGGCTGTCCAGGCATCTGGTAAGGACATTAAAGTCTACGGTTTCTGTGCCGCCGGTGAAACCCTCACTGATGCTTACCCTGGTTGTGTCGCCCAAGAGCCTGAAGAGTACGGACGCATCCTGGTGCAACAAATCGCAGAATATAAGCAAGGTAAGTCTGTTGAGAGTGAGCTATTGCAGTCGCTTAAGCAGTTCGAGAAGGGCCAAACCCCTGGTGAAGGAGAATTGGGGTAAAAGATGACAACGTTGGAAACGCCGGGGAGCAAGCGGTCCCTCAAGGCGGTCGATATTTGGAAGCTTTTTGCGGGTACACCCGCTCTCTCCGGTGTTTCTTTAACGGTTCACCCTGGCGAAGTCGTGGGGCTCGTCGGGCATAACGGAGCGGGAAAATCAACTCTGCTTAAAGTACTTTCAGGTGCATACCGTAATGATGATGGTTACCTTGAAGTGGACGGGGAGAAAGTAACCTTTGCTTCTCCCTCGGATGCCCTTTCACACGGGGTCGCTACTGTTTACCAGGAGCTTTCCCTTCTTCCTAATCTCTCGGTGACCGAGAATACGTTCTTAGGGAGAGAAGTTAGGAAAGGCCCTAACCTCGACCGGTCAGTTATGCGAAAATCCGCCAGGTCTCTTATGGAGAAATACGGAATTGATGTTGATGTTGATCGTAAGGTAGGTAGCTACCCCGTTGCGACTCGGCAACTGATGGAGATTGCTATTGCTACAACTCGAAACACGCGCTATTTGCTCCTGGATGAGCCAACAACGTCGCTCGAAGGTGATCAGGTAGAGAGTTTCCTGGAGTGGGTGCGTGATCTTTCTAAAAAAGAGGGTATCGGGATTGTACTCGTCAACCACAAACTTGATGAGCTGTACGCCGTAGCCGATAAAATCGTTGCTCTCGTTGACGGTAAAGTCAGGATTTCGGGAAGTGCGGACGAAGTTTCGCATGCAGAGGTTGTAACCGCGATCGCCGGTGAAGTGAATGCGGGTACAGATGTATCCGTTGAAACTAGCGCTACTGTTCGTGAACGGCAAGGGAAGGTGCCGGAAGGTGTACCTGCACTTTCTGTTCGGAATCTGCGTTCAGCAGCCCATAAAGGTGTATCGTTCGATGTTTATCCGGGTCGAGTTCATGGGTTCTATGGGTTAATCGGATCTGGGCGGACCGAGGCGATGCGTTGTATATACGGGGCTGACGAATATGATTCGGGTGAATTTACGGTTAATGGGGACTCGTATAAGCCTAAGAACCCGAAAACCGCGCAGAAAGCTGGATTTTCTTATCTTACAGAGGAAAGGAAACTTGATGGGATTGTTCCTCAGTTAAATAGCTATCGAAATGCCACACTCCCAATTACAGACCGGTACTCTAAACCTGGATTCCTCGACCGCGGGAAGGCACGGAAAGCATCGAAACAACAGTTCGACGCTTTAAAGGTGCGAGGTAATGTCGAGGCGTCGATAGAGTCGCTTTCTGGAGGTAACCAGCAGAAAGTCCTCCTAGCTCGAGTCATAATGGAAGACTCGCAGATTCTGATGCTAGACGAACCAACAAAGGGCGTGGATATTG
The DNA here is from genome assembly GCF_028864145.1 of Actinotignum schaalii. Taxonomy (GTDB): domain Bacteria; phylum Actinomycetota; class Actinomycetes; order Actinomycetales; family Actinomycetaceae; genus Actinotignum; species Actinotignum schaalii_B. Next base: position 44,696 of record NZ_JARBHJ010000008.1, read on the forward strand.
GTGTCAAAGCTGAAATTCATCGAATCGTCCGGGAACTCGCGCATGAAGAGGGTCTTGCTGTCATGGTCGTATCGTCCGAGGAAGAAGAGATTCTTGAGCTTTGCGATGATGTGACCGTTTTCGCGCATGGCCGAGTTGTCCAATCGGGAGTTCCTGCGGGAGATCTAAACGTTACGCGACTCCGTGAGATGGCGTGGCAAGAGATTTCTGAATAGGTTCAAAAGATAGTGGGGTGCGAGGCTGCTCAACCATGGCCCTCGCACCCCACCTTCACTTAGGGAAGAATGAAACATGAAAAACCAGGCTGTTTTGGAAGCTGCATGTCAACAAATTGAACGGGAAGCTAGGGCAGTTGCAGGAGTAGCGCAGTTGCTGAACAACTCTTTTATAGAGGCGGCAGACTTATGTTTGCGCATGACAGGAAAAGTTATAGTTACCGGAGCGGGAACTTCTGGACATGCCGGTCGCCGAATGGCTCATCTTTTATCCGTATCTGGCACGCCAGCGGTCTTCCTTCACGCGATGGACTGTCTCCATGGCACCATGGGAGCTATCACCAAAGACGATGTCGTTTTTGCGATTTCTAAAGGAGGCGGATCCGACGAGCTTAATCAGCTCTGCTCGATTTTGCGAGAAAAGGGAACGAAAATTGTAGCGTTGACTGAGAATGAGTCCTCGGAACTTGCTGGACTGGCTGATGTAATGGTCCTCTTACACACGCCCGATCAAGCGGATCCAGGCAACGTTATCGCCATGGGATCAACGCTGGTTTCCGGGGTGTGGGGTGATGCGTTGGCTTATGTGCTTATGCGTTTACGTAAGAGATCATGGAAGGAGACGCTTGAAATACATCCGGCGGGCGCAGTTGGAAAAATGCAGACGGCACCTGAAGAGCTCAACAGATTGGAGCAATGAAAGTGTCCTTTGTCCTTGGGATTGACTGTTCAACCCAATCCGTAACCTTAGAAGTGCGGGATGTGGAGACATTTCACGTAGTTGATTGCGTGTCTAATCCGCTACCGGCTACTCAGCCACCAGTGTCGGAACAGAATCCGGAGACCTGGTGGGACTCTCTAGTAAAAGGGATGCGTCTCCTTCATGCGCGTGGTCTTGAAGTGCGCAAAATTGGAGCTATCTCAGTTGCAGGTCAGTGCCATGGACTTGTGCCTTTAGATCGAGAATGCGCAGTCATTCGACCGGCGAAACTGTGGAATGACACGACTTCTGCACTTGAAGCAGAGATGCTCGTTGAAACGTATGGTAAAGAATTCTGGGTAGAAAAAGTCGGTTTCGTTCCGAATGCCGCGCACACGGTTTCAAAGTTACTCTGGCTCGCGCGTCATGAATTAGATACGTTGGAGCGGATTTCTAAAATCTTGCTTCCGCATGATTACCTTACCTATCGTCTCACTGGTCAATTTGTGACAGACCGGAGCGAAGCCTCTGGGACTGGTTATTTCGATGGTGTAAGAAACGTCTATCTCTTCGACTTGGTGTCTGACGTTATAAGCAACGCGTTCGGGAAGGAAGGGAAGGGGATTCCTTCCCGATCTTGGCATGACGTTTTCCCCGAAGTTCTCGAACCGTCGGAGGCTGTAGGCTCAATATCTCCTGAAGTGGCCGTAGATCTAGGACTTGCCTCCGACGTCATTGTGGCGGTTGGGGGTGGCGACCAGCATCTTGGCGCGGTCGGCATAGGTCTCGACGACGGCGATATGTGTTTTTCAATTGGCACATCGGGAGTCACTTTTAGTTCATCTCCTACACCGGTTCGCGATTATTCTGGCGATGTTGACGGAGTTTGTAATGCCACAGGTGGTTGGTTGCCATTAACGTGCACGCTCAACTCGACGAAAGTGACGGATACGGTGGCGAAATGGCTAGGAGTGTCCGTTCAGGAGTTAGGCAACCTGGCGGAATCGATGGGTGTTTCTTGTAATACGCCACTGCTGGTTCCATTTTTTGATGGTGAACGTTCTCCGTCGATACCGAACGCAACCGGATTGCTTGAGGGGCTAACAAACGGTACGACACGCGAGGATCTAGCCTTCTCTGCCTTCGAGGGCGTTGTAATGGGTTTATATGCCGGATCAAGAAAAATACGGGCTCTAGGTTCGGGTATCAACGGTGTAAATGTCGCCGTGGGCGGAGGCGCAAAGTCGGATGTCTACTGTCAGTTATTGGCAGACTTTATGGGTGAGCCGGTCTCCCGTCTAGAATTGACAGAAGCAACTGCTAGGGGCGCGTGTGTCCAGGCGTTGGCGGCGATGACGGGTGATTCGATTGATGCCGTTCGGGCTCGGGTTCGACCTTCTATTTCATCTACATTTACCCCGAAAGCTGAGCGCGGGCGAAGTGACAGATTCTCGCGTTATCTCGACATGGTAGCTAGTAGAAAAGCTAATTGTCGTTGAATAAAAGGTAACGTCTCTGAGTGAGCGTGGCTCACTATGACACGAGTGTTCTTTGCCGATACGCCAAAACAGTCCGGATAGCAATCAAGAATGAGAGAGATAAAATGGCGATCTATTTTGATAGTGCCGATTGCGCGCAGATGCGTAAGTATGCATCAGCAGGAGTTTTTTCTGGAGTGACATCGAACCCTACCATTTTGGCGCGGCAGGGATTGCGCCAGCAGGATATCCCAGAGCTTTATCGCACTCTCCAAGAATTTGGTTTTGATCGATTATTCTTCCAAACCGCAGGGTGTACCGAGAGTGAGATTGAGGAGTCTGCTCGTCGAATTCTAAGTCTTGGCGATGACGTTGTGGTTAAAATTCCGGCGACACTTGAGGGGTTAGCTGTTGCGGCTAAAGTGACCAACGAAGGATATGAAGTGCTGCTTACTGCGGTTTATGACTCTACACAGGCTGCTATTGCTGGAGAATTAGGGTTGTGGGGACTTGCTCCGTATTTTTGCAGAATGCGTGACATCGGCAAAGATCCGGAATTGGAGCTCAAACGTATGGCTCGGATTCTATCTGAGACAAAAACCCGTATCCTCGCGGCGTCGCTTCGGAAGCTTGATGATGTATCGGCGGCGTTTGCAGCAGGTGCAGATGATGTCACGATCTCGCTCTCAATAGCCGAGATGTTGGTGAATAATTCACTCTCAATTGAGGCACTGACCACGTTTGAGCGTGACGGCGGGAGAATTTAGCTGCGCGTCGGATCGGTTGTAGTATACGATCCTTGGATCTGGGCTTGGATAAGAGTGCCCATTTGCCTGCTATCTCCTGGTTGTACAAGTTTATTTCCGACATCATGCCGGTTGAAGGCATTGACAATAGCCTGACACGGTTCGATGGCGATTGAGGTAAGAGGATTTCGCTTGAGGTTATGCCCGGTGAACACATGGAATGTGCGCAACGGAAGATCGGCTCCGAAATCCACGTATATGTGAATCGAGCGGTTCCCAGTGTTTAGATGGGCATAACCCGAAAAATCGCTCAAAGCCCTATCGTCAAGGAATGCAATCGCACCTGTCGGGGGATTGCAGTGCTCAATATCTTGGATATTTTTCAGGTGGGTGTACCCCGCGTCCGCATAGGTCGAGACTTTCCCAGGCGCGGGACTTTGTATCGGTTTAAATGCAGCGTTTCCTGGAAGTGGAATGAGGTCGTCGTTGGTTTCCACTACTGAAGATCCATATATGCGCAGGTCGGCTTGCCCTAGAGGGCCGTCAAGAAGAAAATATGGATGCCAACCGATAAAGATTGGGCAGGCGAGCAGAGATTGATTCTGCGCGCTTATTCGTGTGACGAGGTCTCCGTCGGGTGTTATGTCGAAACTTACAGAGATTAGTAGTTCAAAGGGGTATCCAGGCTCGGATTCCAGATGAAGCTCTAACCTAAGAGATTCGGAGCTGTTCTCGACAACCTTGAAATCTTTGTCGTAAACAAGACCGTGAATGCCAGGTTCATACTTCGGGTTTTTTGCCGAGAAAATGTGATCAGCAGTGAATGGGCCGGGGCTCTGACCAATGCGTGGACGGTCACCTACACCATCGTCCTTGTAGATAGTGGAAGAATATCGTCCGTCACAAAGTCGATCTGACCAGGGCACCAACACTGCAGATCTGAAACCATCCTGTGTTTGCAACTCATCTTCGCTGAGATAACCGTCTATAAACTCGGTCCCATCTATTTGATAGCTGAGAAGGGTTGCGCCGATTGTAGATACTTTTAACGTAACCTGTCCGCGTGTGGAAGTGCGATTGTAAGAAAGAATCATGTCCCACGTTCTCCGTATTGATAAAGGATGAATTAGTGTGGTCGCTATTGCGATTTACAGTTAGGCTGATTCAGGACGAAAAGTCGGGTAGCTTTTACGAATTGACTCAGAGACGGCTCGATAGCGTTCCCAGACGCTTTTATTCTCTCGAGGTTTGTATGTTTGGGTAATGTCTGGGGACCAGGAGTTAGTATTCTCAGGAATACCCGCGACCACGGCGGCTTGCCGCGCTGCACCCCTAGCGACGTATTCGGAAGTTCGCGGAACGCTAATAGGAATTTCAAGAACATCCGCAAGAATCTGGTTGAGCGTTTCTGATTGTGCGCCTCCGCCGATAAGCATGGCACTATTGACTGATATTCCTCCGCCGCGAAGAGCTTCGAGCGCCCCGCGCATTAGGCAAGCAAGACCCTCGTAGGCCGCACGGGCGAGGTTTTCACGTGTGAAATTATGAGAGGTAAGCCCCGCGATCTGTGCGGTTGCGTAAGGTAGATTGGGTGTTCTTTCTCCTTGGAAATAAGGAACCAGGGTAATGCCTTGGGCTCCTGGTTGTGCTCGTTCGGCAAGTGTGCCTAACTCTTCAAAGCTCACGTTTAGGATCTTTCGGAAGTAGTCCTGGATGAGGGCACCATTAAGGGTGCAGGCAAGCGGTAGCCATTTGTCCGTGGCATCTGAAAACCCGGTAACACCGAAACGAGGGTCTTGAATAGGGGTGTCGGAAATCGTCGCGATAACGCCGGAGGTTCCGATGGAGATTGATGCCTGGTTAGTTTGAAGGTTAAGACCAAATGCCGATCCGGCGTTATCACCCATTCCGGGGCCAATTAGAATTTGTTGACTGGAAGGTTTGTCGGTTATCCATTCCTGCGCGACAGTTCCAACGCTTTGGTTATAGGGAACAATTCGGGGAAGAATTATATCCTTAGCTTTTTCGGTGGTGATGTGTAGAGCATGCGCCAGGATATCATAGCGGTATTCGTCAGTTAAGCAGTCTACATATCCTGTCCCAGATGCATCGCTGCGGTCAGTTGTAAGTTCAGATAGCCTCGCTGACCCAGATAATTTCCATGTTAACCAGTCGTGAGGTAGGCATATCGCCTTGATCCGAGCGGCATTGTGAGGTTCGCTATCGGCGAGAAAACGGAGTTTGGAGACCGTCAAGGAAGCGACGGGAACGGAACCGGTCGCTTTTGCCCAAAATTCGGGCCCCAACTCATCAACAAGCGCGGCAGCGCCTGGCGCGGAACGCGTGTCATTCCAGAGAAGCGCGGGCCGAATAACATCGCCGTTCGCATCCAATGCGACCAGACCATGTTGTTGGCCCGCGATGGAAATGGAAGATACGTCGCTTATTCCACCAGCTTTTTGGATAGCTGTTCTCAAAGCTGTAAGCCATTCGTTAGGATCTACTTCGGTTCCTGAAGGATGGGGACAAGTGCCCACCCGAACAATTGCGCCGTTATCTGTGTTGACAATGAGAACTTTTGTTGACTGAGTAGAAGAATCTACACCCGCTACAAGTGCCACTATGTCTCCTTTGACTATTCTGTGGGTGACGTTAGCTTTAACTAAGAAACAGTCTATCAGTGTTTGTTGCCGCCGGGAACTAATGTTTTTGTCTTTTGCCCGACAGGGGCGAGAGTGGAATACAATAGAGAGGTCAATGTCGTTAGGGACAAGGAAGTCGACACGATGCCTGTTTTCTCATCTCAGTTAAATTCCTCTGAAACTCCAGCGTTTTCTGATGTAACACACCAGGAGTACCTTTTATGTGAGCGGGAGAGGCTTTTGGATCATTTCCAGCCGCGAGTGTGGCAGTCATCGGATCTGGGGTTCGCTTATCTGGATCGAGACGGCAATCCTATGCCTGAACGGGGTGCTGAACTGTATCTTGGGGCGCGAATGATCCACTGTTTTGCGGTCGCCGCAATGCTCGGTCGGCAAGGTGCGGAAAAACTGGCTGAACAAGGCGTGCGTTTTTACTTAGATGGGCCGGGCAAGGATCGCGAATATGGTGGGTGGTATGCCACCGTGGGAGGTAATACCCCATCGGATCGGAAAGAGCTATACGGTCAGGCCCATATTATGCTTGCTGCCGCCTCGGCAACTCTTGCAGGCATACCCGGTGCGGTAAAACTACTCGAAGAATCCATCGACTTAATCGATACGAAATACTGGCTTGACGACGAGGGGCGCTGCGTCGAAGCCTATGATCGGACATTTACAGACCTTGACCCCTATCGGGGTCAAAATGCAAATATGCATCTGACTGAAGCGTTTCTAGCTGCATATGAGGCTACAAACGATAAGCAATTCCTCAAGCGTGCTAGTCGTATTGCGGAGAATACGGTGGGGCAGGCCGTATCTAGCGAACAAGGAAGTTGGCGCATCCCGGAGCATTTCGATGAAGAATGGCATCCGTTGCGTAACTATAACCGTGACGATCCGCGACATGCGTTCCGTCCTTACGGATCACAACCTGGACACTGGCTGGAGTGGGCGAAACTGCTTATGCAAATTCGTGGTGCGGGAATTGAGCAGGATTGGATGGTCCCAGCGGCGAAAAACCTTGTGAAGGGAGCATTCGAAGACGGGTGGACTCGAGAGGGCGGATTTGTTTACACCGTTGATTGGGATGGATCGCCTGTGGTTACGGAAAAATTCTGGTGGCCACCCGCCGAAGGAGCTGGCGCTACTCGCTTCCTATACGAGGAAAGTCCGGACGCTGGGCTATCTAACCTATATGAACGTATTTGGCGTTGGATTGATTCGGCAATCGTAGACAGGCCCGGTGGCGGGTGGTTCCATGAAGTTGACAGGAGCAATACTCCTGTAACCTACACGTGGCCAGGGCAACCAGACCTCTATCATGCTTATCAAGCAACCCTTTACCCTTTTATGTCGCCGAAACAAGGAATTGCCTCATGGGCTCGTAGTTGCCGTGAAAATAATAAATAAAGTGGTTGTTGCATCGCCGCAGGAGGTGAAAGAGGACTGAGACATTCGAAGAATGGCGAGGGTGTGGCATGGGCACGGCTACTGGCTAGGAATGGGGTGATCGTAAAAAACAGCCAGGCGGTTTATGCTGTCTAGTAGTTTGTCAAAACGACACGGGAGGGTAGCTGATGGGGAAAAGTGGCAAAACGCCCACCTCGCTCCGTATGGATAACACTAAACTTGTCCTAAAGACGATCCTCTCCAGTAAAGTCCCCCCATCCCGTGCCGATGTTTCAGCTTCCACCGGTCTAACTCGCGCCACGGTCTCGCGCTTGGTGGATTCACTTCTTGATTACGGCATTATTAGCGAACTGCCACCGGTGAAATCCGCAATCGGGCGTCCCGCAGCCCCTCTTGTTCCCCGTACCGCGCGGCATGCTGTCGTTGGTTGCGAAGTCAATGTGGCTTATTTGTCTGTTGCTGTGATGGACCTTTCCGGAAAACTCCTCTACTCGCAAATCAAAAAAATGAGTACACGTCACTTAGGTCCAAGTGGTGCATTGAAAGAACTCGAGAAGATTTACGGGCAATGGAAGCGGCCCAAAGCTGTCAAAGTTCTCGGTGCCGGGCTTTGTGTTCCGGGCTTGATTGCCGATGATGGTGCAACGGTATTGACCGCCCCAAACCTAGGCTGGACGGGCGTTCAGATGAAAGAATTATCCTTTGCCCAGCCAAGATGTTTTGAGGGATTCCGCCTTTTTAACGAGGCTGATGCTGCGGGATACTCTGTTCTCCACACAGCTCCCGGAAAAGTGTCAAGCTATAGGGATTTCCTTTATGTTTCCGGTGAGGTCGGTGTTGGTGCTGCGGTGTATGAAAAAGGCCGGCGTCTGGGTGGCTCTCATGGTTGGGCTGGGGAATTTGGACATGTTTGCGTTGACCGATCAGGACCGAAATGCAACTGCGGTTCTAATGGTTGTTTAGAACAGTATGTTGGCGAATCGGGATTAGTGCGAAATGCAGGTCTTCCTGAAGGTACCGAACTGTCGAAGCTAATTGAGCTTTTCCGAGAGGGAAGTGAAACTGCTCGGGATGCGATGGACGCCGGAGCTCTCGCCCTAGGGCTAGCGCTCGCAAATACGCTAAATCTTCTTGATCTGGACACGGTTTTCTTTGGCGGGACTTTCGTAGATTTATATCCATGTTTCGAGACGATTCTTAAAGCTGAATTGAAGTACCGTGTGCTTTCGTCGCATTGGAAAGATATTGAACTCATCGTGAATCGAAAGGGTGAGATATCGGCGGCAATAGGCGCTTGTCTATGGATTTTTAATGATTTGATAGAGGATCTGAGTGGTTTCCCTGGCATCTAGCCACATAAGCCGTATGTGAATCGCCTCATAACGCGCTTGACTTAGGCTTTGTTTTGAGCCAAATCAAAATGCCTTGATTTTCACCCCCTTGACGCACCGTTTTCGCGCCTTTAGTTTAGAGGTAGAACAAAGGAGTTCGGCTAAGCAAGGAGGAATAATGAGAAAGCCTACAAAAGAAGATAAGTTCTCCTTCGGTCTGTGGACTGTGGGGTGGACCGGAACCGATCCCTTCGGCGGGGATTCCCGCCCGGCCCTAGATCCGTGGGTCTACACGGAAAAGCTTGCCGAGCTGGGTGCCTGGGGCATTACTTTCCACGACAATGACGTTTTCGCTTTTGACGCCAGCGATGCTGAGCGTGCCGAGCGGGTGGGCAAAGTCAAGGAAGCAGCCGATGCCAACGGCTTGACCATCGAAATGGTCACCACAAACACCTTCTCCCATCCCATCTTCAAGGACGGTGGCTTCACCAATAACGACCGCTCGATCCGGCGCTTCGGCCTCCAGAAAATTCTGCGCAATGTGGATCTAGCCGCAGAAGTTGGCGCCACCACCTTCGTGATGTGGGGCGGGCGCGAAGGAACCGAATACGATTCCTCCAAGGATCTCAATGCCGCTTTCGAACGCTATAAGGAAGGCTTGGATACGGTAGCCGGCTACATCAAGGAGAAGGGCTACGATCTCAAGATCGGTCTGGAACCTAAGCCGAACGAACCGCGCGGTGATATCTTCCTGCCCACCATCGGTCACGCTCTGGGCATTATTGCCGAACTAGATAATGGAGATATCGTGGGCCTCAACCCGGAAACCGGGCACGAGCAGATGGCCGGTCTTAATTACACCCACGGGCTAGCCCAGGCCCTCAACGCCGGCAAGCTCTTCCATATCGACCTCAACGGCCAGGCTGGTCCGCGCTACGACCAGGACAAGTGCTTCGGCCACGGTGATCTCGCCTCTGCTTTCTTCACGGTGGATTTGCTGGTCAACGGCTTTTCCAACGGCGGTCCGCGCTACGAAGGCCCCATCCACTTCGATTACAAGCCCTCGCGCACCGAAGGCATGGAAGGTGTGTGGGAATCCGCGGCCGCGAATATGGAAATGTACCTCATGCTCGCGGAGAAGGCGAAGGCCTTCCGCGCCGACCCGCGCACCCAGGAAATCATGGAAGCTGCCTCGATTCCCGAACTGGCCGAACCGACCGTGGCGGAAGGTGAGAGCCTGGACGATGTGCGGGCGGAGAAGTTCGACGTCGCCGCGCTGGCCGCGCGCGAATACCACTACGTTGAGCTCTACCAGCAGGCCATGCGCCACCTTATTGGCTAAGAACCGCGGGGAGTAGGCCTGCGCTATCCCGGCCTACCTCCTGGCTATCACTGTGCCCCGGTTGGTGGGGGTGAGATGCAGCCGCACCTCGCCCCCACCGCACGCCGGGCTCACCGCGCAGATTGACCACGCTACCCCGGCGTGCCATGCCCTGCCGGGCTCGCACGCCGCCCGCGCCTGAATCCACCGCGGACATATATACAGGCGCGCCGCATTGACGATAGCGCGAGCTGCGCCGTCGTTCCCCACTACTTCTCACACAGAGCAAGGAGGCTCCGGTGAAGATTTCCCTGAAGAAAATAGCTGCGATGATCACGGGGATGTTCCTCGTGCTTGCCACCGCAGCCGGGTGCTCCGCCACGCGAAGCGATGAGTACTACGGTCGCAGTGGTGGTGGCACCATCGGCATTTCCATGCCCTCCAAGTCCCTGGAACGCTGGTCGCGTGACGGTGACTACCTCCAGAAGCAATTGCAGGATATGGGATACAAAACCTCGATGCAGTACGCCGATAACAAGGTGGAACAGCAGATCTCCCAGATCCAAAATATGATTAACGAAGGCCCCGCGGTCATTATTGTGGCTTCGATTGACGGTTCGGCCCTCGCTCCGGTGCTTGCCCAGGCAAAGCAGGCCGGTATTAAGGTCATCGCGTATGACCGCCTCATCCGTGATACCGATGCGGTTTCCTACTACGTGACTTTCGATAATTACCGCGTGGGGCAGATGCAGGGCGAATATATCGTCAAGGAACTCGGGTTGGACCAGGGCAAAGGCCCCTTCAATTTCGAGCCCTTCTCCGGTTCCCCGGACGATAATAACGCGCGTTACTTCTTCGAAGGCGCCTGGGACCAGCTCAAGCCCTACCTTGATAAGGGACAGCTCAAGGTACCCTCGGGTAAAGCACCCGCGAATGTAGCCGATTGGCAGTCCATCGGTATCCAGGCGTGGATGGCACCCACCGCACAGGCCGAAATGGAAACGCGCCTTAACTCCTTCTACCGTGGCGGCACGCGGGTGGATGCGGTGCTCGCCCCCAATGATGCACTGGCGCTGGGTATCACCCAGGCCCTCGACGCGGATGGTTATACGCAGGACACCTGGCCGGTCCTTACCGGGCAGGACGCGGACCAGGCCAATGTCACCAATATCGTCAAGGGCCGCCAGTCCATGACGGTGTGGAAGGATACCCGCAAGCTCGCCGACCAGGCAGCCCTCATGGTGGATCAGATCGTCAAGGGTGAAGAGGTGACAGTTAATGACACCGAAACCTATGAGAACGGCATGATGGTTGTTCCCACCTACCTGCTCGAACCGGTGGTAATTAACGCGGAGAACGCCCGTGAGAAACTGGTGGATTCCGGATACTACTCGGCTGCCGAGATCGGCCTCGAGTAGGAGGACGCCATGTATTCAGACGAGAATATTTTGGAGATGCGCGGGATCGTCAAGGATTTTTCCGGCGTGCGCGCTCTCGACGACGTGACACTCAACGTGAAACGCGGGGAAATCCACGCGATTTGCGGGGAGAACGGCGCGGGGAAATCCACCCTCATGAAGGTACTCTCCGGTGTGTGGCCGCACGGCACCTACGAGGGGGAAATTATTTACGATCACGAGCCGGTCAAGTTCTCCACCATTAAGGATTCGGAGCGTTCCGGAATCGTGATTATCCACCAGGAGCTGGCGCTATCGCCCTTCCTCTCGGTGGCGGAAAATATTTTCCTCGGTTCCGAAATTACCCGTTTCGGGGCCATTGACTGGAATAAGACGAATGATCGCGCCGCGATCCTGCTGGCCAAAGTGGGCCTCGACGTCGACCCCACTACCGAAGTGGTGGACCTGGGCGTAGGTAAACAGCAGCTGGTCGAAATCGCTAAAGCGCTGTCGAAGAACGTCAAGCTGCTCATCCTTGACGAGCCCACCGCGGCTCTCAATGATGACGATTCCGAACACCTGCTCAACCTCATGCGCCAGCTCCAAGCGCAGGGCGTTTCCCAGATCATCATTTCCCATAAGCTCAACGAGATCGCGGACATTGCCGATAACGTCACGATTATTCGCGACGGGCACGCGGTGGGCACCTGGCCCATGAAGGGCGAGGGCGCTATTAGCGAAGCGGATATTATTCGTCATATGGTGGGCCGCGAGCTGACCAACCGCTATCCGGAGCACACCCCGAACGTGGGGGAGATGCTTCTGGAAGTGGAGGACTGGACCGCCTACCACCCTCTCGACACCGGGCGGAAAGTGGTGGACGGCGCCGCGATTAACGTGCGGGCCGGGGAGATTGTGGGCATTGCCGGGCTCATGGGAGCCGGGCGCACCGAACTAGCTATGAGCCTCTTCGGGCATTCCTACGGAACCAAGATCTCCGGTACGGTGCGCATGCACGGCCAGAAGGTCGACACCTCCACCGTGGGCAAGGCGATCAAGGCGGGCATCGCCTACGTTCCCGAAGACCGCAAGAGCTTAGGGCTCAACCTCATCCAGGATGTGCAGCTCAATGTCACCTCCGCTGCGCTGCGCAAACTCGTGCGGGGCGGCGTGATCGATGAGCATGAAGAGAGCCGGGTGGTGGATGGCTACCGAAAATCGATGCGGATTAAAACCTCCTCGAACCGGGCGCTGGTCTCCTCACTTTCGGGTGGAAACCAGCAAAAGGTGGTGCTCTCCAAGTGGATGTACACCGATCCGGAGCTCCTCATTTTGGACGAACCGACGCGCGGTATCGACGTCGGTGCGAAATACGAAATCTACCAAATCATTAACGAACTAGCGGACCAGGGCAAGGGTGTTCTGGTGATTTCCTCCGAGCTTCCCGAATTGCTGGGAATCTGCGACCGCATTTACACACTCAACGCCGGAAAAGTCACGGGCTGCTTCGCGCGCGAAGACGCGAGCCAGGAAAAGCTCATGAGCTACATGGCCGGTGATCGTATGGAAGGACAGGCAGCATGAGCGAGAAACCTGAGGTAACCACGGGCGCGGCCGGTGCAAGTGGCACGCGGGCCGCCGGCACCGAAACTGCCGCCAGCACCGAAAGCACCGCGGCACGCGCTGTTCCCGCGGTACGCGCCCCCAAGAAATCCGAGGACCCGGCCACCGCGCATCGCGGCAGCATGAAACTGGGTGGCATTAACCTGCGCCAGTACGGAATTTTGCTGGCCCTCGTCATTATTATTCTGCTTTTCCAGGTCCTCACGAAGGGCCTGCTCCTCGCCCCGAATAACGTAGCTTCTCTGATCCAGCAGAACGCCTACGTGCTTATTTTGACTATCGGCATGACGATCGTCATTATTGCCCGGCATATCGACCTCTCGGTCGGCTCGGTGGTGGCTTTCGTGGGCGGCGTTGTGGCACTCATGATGGATTCCATGGGTTGGTCCTGGCCGGTCGCGGTGGTGGCCGGACTCATCATCGGCGCGCTTATCGGCTGCTGGCAGGGCTTCTGGGTCGCATACGTGGGTATTCCCGCCTTCATCGTGACGCTGGGCGGCATGCTTATTTTCCGCGGCCTGGCCATTGTGCTAGTGGAACGTACTATTTCCGGCCTGCCCGGTGGCTTCGTTTCCATTGCTAACGGATCGCTCCCCAATTGGCTCGGTTTCTTCACCCCGTCCTTCCTCCGCGATTGCGACGTGCTCACCCTCCTCATCGGCCTGCTGGCCGTGGCGGGCATGCTGGTCAGCGCGCTGCGCAAGCGCCGGGCCCGGGCCCGCGGCGGAGCGCTACTCGAATCCGCGGCGAGCTTCTGGATCCGCAACGTCATCCTCGCGGTCGGCATTATGGCGGTGGCTTACGTGCTCTCGCTATCGGCCGGCGGCACCCCGATTGTGCTCGTCATTATCGGTGTACTCGTCATGATCTACGCCTTCGTCATGAACCGCACCGTTTTCGGCCGGCACGTCTACGCCGTGGGCGGCAACTTGGAAGCCGCGAAGCTCTCCGGTGTCAACACTAAGCGGGTGGACTTCCTCGTCTTCGTCAATATGGGCGTGCTTTCCGCGCTCGCGGGCATTGTGACGACGTCGCGCGCGGGTGCGGCCGTGGCAACGGCCGGAAACGGCTACGAACTGGATGCTATCGCCGCGGCCTTCATCGGTGGGGTAGCGGTAACCGGTGGGCGCGGGCGGCTCTCCGGAGCTATTATCGGTGCCTTTATTATGGGCGTGCTCAATATGGGCCTGTCGATCCTCAACGTCGATTCCGCCTGGCAGCAGTCCATTAAGGGCCTCGTGGTTATTCTTGCCGTCGCTTTCGATATGGTTGCTAATCGCAAGAAATAATCTCCGGAATTGCACTCCTCCGGGGTCGTGCGGGGCGGGGGGGGTGCCACAACCCCCCCCCCCGCCGCGCCCGTACCCCCATAGAAGATTTGCCCCGCAAAAAACAAAACCAAAAAAATAAATAAAAA
>NZ_JARBHJ010000009.1 GCF_028864145.1 Actinotignum schaalii
TTTTATGTAGTGTTGGCGGGCGGAGTTGTGGGTTGTTTGATTATTTTTTATAACCAGATTATTTGTGGGGGCGGCGGGGGGGGGGGGGCGGGGGGCGGCCCCCCCCCCGCGGGTGTGCTGGCAGCCATCTAGCTGCGTCGTCGTTCTTAATACCGCAGGCTGCGCATTTCCGGGCCGCGCAAACTTGCGTATCCTGCCGCGCAGATGAGGGCGGTCAGAGCGAGGCTGGTGTAGGCCACCGTCCAGCCGTAGCCGGTCACCAGGTGGGGGATAAGGAAATTCGCGAGGGTTTCACCGGCCAGGTAGCCCGCCGCCCCCACCACCCCGGTGGCTGCGCCCGCCACATTATCGGGAACCAGGGAGAGGGTGAGCATATTAATACTCACCTGGGGCCCGTAAATGAGTGCGCCGAGCAACAGTGCCCCAGCCACCGAAGAACTGCTAAAAGCCAGGTGGGGCCAGGCTGCGAGCGCCACGGCCAGGGCCAGCATTGATTTCATAGCGGCGGAGGAAGCCCGGTTAGGATGGCGTGCCGCATAAGCCCCGAAAGCGAAAGAGGCCGGGATTGCGGCCAGCTCCGCGCCCGCGAGCGCGATTTCCCCGGTGCGGCCGGCGGTGTGGGCTGCGGCGAAAATAACCACCCAGTTGATCACGCCGAAGCGGATGCAGTAGAGCAGGGTATTAATGCCCACGAGCGTGAGGATCCAGCGGTTGGTGAGCACTGCCCGCACCACCGTGGGCCAGTAGCCATCCGCGCGGGTGCTCAGCTGCGGGGTGCCGGCCGGGCCGAAAATCATGGTGAGGGTGGGTAGGCCCTGGCGCCAGGGGCGGTCGGCGCCGGTGCGGTAGGCCCAGATACCCACCGCGATAGTGAGCAGGCCCGGGATAAGGAAAATATGGAAACGGGCCAGGCTCCAGCCGGTGAAGGCCCCGGCGAGCAGCGGGAGGAGAGCGGCCCCGAGGTTCTGGGAAGTATTCCAGATCGCCACTCGCGAACCGCGCGAAGAATTGGGGTACCAGGCACCCAGGAGCACCAGGGCGGCCGGGGCGAGGGCTGATTGCACCAGCCCGTTCGCGAAAGTCAGGCTTGCGATAGTGCGGGCTGAGCTGGGAATACCTGTGAGGATGCACAGGATTCCGGAAATAATAAGCGCACCGCCAAAAAGGCGGCGCAATGAGACGCGGTCCGCCACCATTCCGAAAATGATTTTCCCGGCACCGTAAGCGAGGGTGAAAGCGCTGAGCACGAAACCGACCTGGTAGAGGGACCAGCCTTCTTCCTCCACGAAGCGAGCGGAGACCACTTTGAGGTTATTTCGGGTGGTATAGGCAAATACATAGCCGATATAGACAACGAGGAAGACATGGGCGCGCCAGCGGTAGTAATCCGGGGCCGGGGGTGGACCCGGCGGGAACCGCGTGGCGGCCATGATTCCTCCTTCTGGTGCCTCAGCTGGAGGCGAGTTACCCGCGCGGGCGACCTTGCCCACCCGCCGTCACCTTGCTCACGCGATGGCGTAAAATCACAGTGGAAACTGACAGTCAGTTTACCTAGGATAAGGCGAGAGCGGGTACTCACCCGCTCGTGATCCCGCGATGGAAAGGAGCGCTTATGGCTCGCCGGCTTGCCGATGATTTGGCCGACCACCTGCGCGAACGCATCCTTTCCGGAAATATCGCGCCGGGGGAGCGCCTGGCCGAAGCCGCGATTGCGGAGGAGTATTCGGTGGCGCGTTCCACCGCACGCATCGCGGTGGAATCGCTTATCGCGGATGGATTAGTGGAGCGTGAAGCACGCAAGCACCCGCGGGTCGTTACCGTGAGCAGCTCCGAGATTCCGGAGATCGTGGCGCTCCTCGATATTAGTGAGTCCCTCGCGCTGGCGCGGATTATGACCGGTCATCCGGACCTGCGCCCGCTGCGCGCGGTCCGCGGGGAACAGCCCAGCCGGGTGCTCCACACCCTGGTGGAAGTTTGCGGTTCCAAACGCCTGGAATTACTCCACCGCCCACTCACTTTCCACACCATGTTATACGCGGCTAGCTGCGCTGCTGCTAGCCGTGTTGAATCTGAAGGGGGCCGCGCTCAGAGCAGCGGCGCTGCTGCCCATCGCGCAGATGTTAACCACGCGGCGGATACCGCCGTGGCCCAGGCTCAAGATCAGCTGATTGACGCGGTTTTGCTCGGGCAGGAAAGCGCCTGGGAAGCACTGCGTGCTGTGCAACGGGCGCGCCAGGCTCGGCTCCGGGTGGAGGAAAGCGCGGTGCTTCCGCGTACCGGCGGGGTTATCCAGCAAAAGCTAAGGTAGGCTGGCCGGCTACCGGCCCGTCCATCCACCACAGCGCCCCGGCGCCCCGCGAATCATCATTTTCGCGGGAGACGGTCACGAAAACATCCTTGCCGTCCTCCCCGCCCAGGGTTACCGCGGTGGTCCCGGTGACCGGGAGCTGATACTCCTGCACGACCTGGCCGCTCGGATCGAGCACCCGGATGATTCCGGCCCGGTTGAGGGCCACCCACACATTCCCTTCGCTGTCCACGGTCAGCCCGTCCGGACTCGCGCCTTCCACGTGGTGGAAGTCGCTGCGGTGGTGGAGGCCGCCTGCGTCGTCGACCTCAAAAACAGAAATCGCGCGCGTGGACGTGTCGATGTAATAGGCGCGGGTGCGGTCAGGCGAAAAACCGATGCCGTTCGAGGTGGTGACCGTATCCAGAACTACGCTGACCTCGAGAGCGGGTGAAATACGGTAGAGGCGCGCGGTGCCGCGGGTGGTGGCATCGCGGGTGTAGGGCATGGAACCGGCGTAGAGGTAGCCCCACGGGTCCGCGGTGCCTTCGTTCATGCGGTAGGCCGGGCTGTTCCACAGGGTTGCGGCCGGGCGCGGGGTGGCCGTGGCGGTATCGGCCAGAGCCAGGCCGCGTTCGGTGGCGACGACGTAACCTCCGCCCGCGCGCGGGCGTACAAATGCCGCGATTTTTGAGCCGGTGGCCAGGCGATCCACCCCGCCATCGCTACGCAGGGTAAGCAGATCGCCGGCGAGCATATCCACGAAACGCAACCCGCCCCAGCTCTCCGACCACACCGGACCTTCGGCGTGGAAAGCAACCACGTCGGTAATTTGTTCAAAAGCCATGCTCTCCAGCGTAGGCCAGCGCGCCCAAGCTGGCTAGCCGCAGCGCTCGCGCGTCCGTGTTACGCGGTGATGAAGCCCAGCACCCCGCTTGCCGCCAGCACAACGACGAGGGTAAGCACGGCGAGCAAGCCGAGGGAATAGGTAGCGCCGCGGCGCAGTAGCTCCGGTTCGCTGCCCGGGGCACGTACCGCGGTGGCCGCAATCGCGAGGTTTTGCGGGCTAACGATTTTCCCGAGCCCGCCCCCGAGCTGGTTGGCGGCCAGGAGGAGATTCGGGTCAATACCGGCCCCGGCCGCCGCAGTGGCTTGCAGGTTCCCGAAGAGCGCGGCCGAGGACGTGGCCGAGCCGGTCACCGCGGTGCCGATCCAGCCGAGGAGCGCGGAGAGCGCCGCGAAAGCGGTGCCGGCCAGGGCCATGAACGCGCCGATGGCCTGGGTTTGACCGGAGAAATTCATGACGTAGGCGAGGGCCATAATGGTGGCAATCGTTCCCACGGTCACGGCCAGGTTCGCAACGGTGGCACCCAGGGTGGCCAGGCCGGTGCGGAAAGAATAGGGGTAACGCCCGCCGGAGGAACACCGCGCGTACACCGCGGTGACCACCATTCCGGTGAGGAAAAGCATCGTCCCCGGGGAGGAGAGCCAGTTGAACGTAAAGGTGGTGGTAGAAAGAGCGTTACCGGCCTGGTCCACCAGGTGCCCGTGCAGGCCGGGCCAACCGAAGCTGATATCGGTTTGGGCCAGGAATTCGATACGGCGCGGGGCGCCGGTGCTGCCGGCACCGCTCGGGCCGGCGGGGTTTGCCGTTCCCGGTACGGTGACCCGCCATAATTTCGTGACCGCGAGGACCACCACAACCAGCAGGTAGGGGAACAGGCCCAGGAAAACCCGGCTGGCGGAGATTTTCTCGCGCGCCGGGGCGCTGGCGAATTCGGCCGGGGTGCGGGCCGGGCGCCAGCGGGTGAGGAGCACGGCGGTAAGTGCGAAGGAGAGGAGGGAGGCGATCACGGCAATGAGTTCGTGAGAAATGAAATTCGAGGCGATTACGTGCCCGGCCACCATGCCGATTCCGGCGGTGAGGGCCACCGGCCAGGTGTCTTTTACGCCGCGTTTGCCGTCCACGATAAAAACGAGGAGGAGGGGAACTCCCACGGCCACCACGGGGATAATACGCCCGGCTACCGCGGCTACGTCCATGGGATCGGCCACCCCTCCCATGCGGGCCACGGTGGTGAGAGGGATGCCCATGGCGCCCAGGGCCACGTTGATGCCGTTGCCTACCATGGTGGCCAACGCGGCCTTGACCGGGGGCAAGCCAATGGCAAGTAGCATGGCGCAGCTAATGGCTACCGGCGCGCCAAAACCGGCCAGCCCTTCAATGAGGCCGCAGAAAATAAAACCGATGAGGATGGTTTGCACTCGCATATCCCCGCGCCCCAGCGCCGCGAAAACCGCTTGGACGTCTTTGCTGCGCCCCGAGCTCTCGGTGAGGTTATACAGCCAGACAGCCATAATCACGATGTAGCAAATGGGGAAGAGCCCGAATGCCGCTCCTTGGAGTGCGGAGAGCCCTGCCAGATCAACTGGCATCCCGAAACCGGTGACGGCAATGATCAATGCCAGGCCGAGGGAAATAAGGGAGCACCAGTGGGTGGCGATGGAGAATACTCCCAGGAGCACGAAGAACACCAGGAGTGGGAGCGCCGCCAGGAGGGCGGAAAGCCACAGCTGCCCGCCGACCGCATCGGGCACGGGCGTGAAGGTGGTGCTGGTGAGGAGCGTGGAATCGGTGAGAACGGCGGAAAGCGGGCTCGGCACGGCGAGCAGCGCGGGGCTACATGGCATTCCTTTATCGTACCGGGGCGGGAGCTGCCTTTATGATGACCTTATGGCTAGCTCGGACGTGAGATTATCCGCCGCGATGCGTGCGGCGCTGGCGCAAGATGCGCGGCTGGCTCTCCCGCATTGCGGGCACGGGGAACCCACCGCGATGCAGGCGCGCTACGAAGCCGAGCACCGCTGGTGGAATGAGGGCGGCCCGGACATTGCGTGGCGCGCGGATACGCTTCCAACCCGGCACGGCGCGGTCGCGGTGCGGGTCTATTCGCCCGGTCAGGCTACCTGGCCTGCGGAATGCGGTGCGCTTTCGCCCGTAAAATTAGGTACGACGGCGCAGTTCCCGGCGGGCGCCACCCGGCCCATTATCGTGTATCTACACGGCGGGAGTTACTGTGTGGGCAGCCCGGCCACCCATGACCGCCTCATACGCGAGCTTGCCGCAGCTACCGACGCCGCGGTGGTGAGCGTGGACTACACCCTGGCACCCAAGGCACGCTACCCGCGCATATCTGAAGAATGTGAGGATGTGGTCATAGAGCTGGCGCGGCGATATCCCGAGTGTCCTATCGTGCTGGCGGGGGATTCTTGCGGGGCAACCTTGAGCCTGGGAACCTGGTGGCGGCTAGCTCGGCGGGCGGGCCAGGACGGAGCCGGCGAAAGAACGGAGCGCGCGGATACCGTGGGCACGGAGACGTCCCGGACCGCGGCCCGGAGGCTGGCTGCTGAGCGGATAGCCGCGCTCGTTTTGTACTACGGCGAATATGGCGTGCCCGTGACCGTGTCGGCATCCGCGGAGACCGTATCGCCGGATAGTACAAGCGCTGCCGATGGGATGAGCCCAGCGGATCGTGCCTACTATGACTCCCTCTACTTTTCTTCGCCCACCGAGCGGGCCACGGCCCTGGATACCGCGCTGCTGCGCACTGAGCTGCACGGAAGCCCGCCCGTTTTTCTTGCGGTGGGGGACTGTGATCCGCTGGTGGCTGATACCCAGGCCCTTGCCGCGCATCTCGAGACGAGCGGGGTGCGCGTACGCCTCGAGGTTATCCCCGGGGTGATGCACGCTTTTCTCCAGCGGGTGCGGCTTCTTCCCGAAGCTGACCGCGTCATCGCGGATACCGCAGCATTTTTAGCTGAGGTGCTGGATCGTTCCGGCAGCACCTTCGACTTCGGCGCCCCTGGCCACTCCTCCGACTCTGGCGCTTCCGGTGGCCGCATCCTCAGCGATCGGTAGGTGGTAGCGATTTTCGCTTTCCTGGGCGAGCCCGTCTTCGAGGAGGGAAGCGAGGGCGGGAGCGAATCGCTCTTCACTCAGGTGACTAGCGCGCAGTAAGTCCGGGCGGGCGCATCCGCCGCGGCGCCTGCGCAAGACAGCCATGATTTTTCCGCGTGCTTCCCGCTGGGTCCCGGTGAATTTCTGGGCGGTGCGCGGGGCGGCATTTTGCGGTTTCCCGGCGGCTACCCAGCGGCATTCTGCGCGCAGCGGGCAGCCCGAACAGGCCGGTTCGCGCGCCGTGCACACCAGGGCGCCCAGCTCCATCAGAGCTGCGTTCCAGCGTGCCGCGCCCGGGCCATCCACGGGAACAAGCGCATCGGCTCGGGTACGTTCCCGGATTGTTTGATGGGCGGGCGGCAGAGCAACGCCGTCGTACACCCGAGCAAGCACCCGGCGAATATTCGTATCGAGCACAACCGAGCGCTGCTGGAATGCGAAGGCGAGGAGGGCGTCCGCTGTATAGGGGCCGATGCCGGGCAGGGCGAGGAGTTCCTCGCGGGTGCGCGGGACCTGGCCGCCGTGCCGTTCCACCAGGGTGATAGCGCATTCGCGCAGGCGTAGGGCTCGGCGCGGGTAACCAAGCCGGTCCCACATGATAAGAACATCAGCGGGTGCGGCTGCGGCCAGGTCAGCGGGGGTGGGCCAGCGGTCCAGCCAGGCTCGCCAGGCGGGTTCCACCCGGGCGACGGGGGTTTGTTGGCTCATGACTTCGCATACGAGAATCGCCCACGGGGAGGTACCGGGCGCGCGCCACGGTAGTGGCCGCGCTGCGCCGTCGTACCACGTTAAAAGATTCTTGAGCATTATCTGTAGTGTGCCGGAAACGCGGGGAATATGCACGTTTTGGTACCGTGGATCCGTGAAAGAAACGGGCGGAGAGCGCCGCGCGCATAAGCGGCCTACGGGTGGTGCGCCGCGGCGTGGCCGCGAGCGGCGCGAGGATCAGGTTGGGCGAGCCGCGCGCGTGAAGCGTGGGGAAAGCCAGCGTGAGCGCCCGGTTCGCGGAAAAGAGCGCGGCTCGGAGCGTCGCGCAGCCCCTTCGGCAGCATCGGAGCGCGGGCAGCGCAGCAACCGGGCGGGCATGCCGGCAGCTCGGCAGCGCGCTGGCGAAGTACGTACCGGGCAGTCGCGCGGTGATCAGAAGCGCGGCGGGCAACAAAGGTCAGCTCAGCAGGGTGTAAGCCGGCAGCGGCGAAACCCCCGGGATCACGTAAACCGGGAGCGCGTCAATCGGGAGCGGGCGGGCCAAGCACGAGCGGGTCAAGAGCGGGAAATTCGGGAGCGTCGTGCGCGGGAACGTACTTCCCGGGAGCGCGCGCCCCGGGAACGCGCTGGGCAGGCGCGTGCCGGGCAGCGCACTAGCCGGGAACGCCCGGCACCTACCCGGCGGCGTCGTACGTTGCCGGCCGGATCGCGGCAGCAGAGGCAGGTCCGGGAAAAGGCTACGATTCTCGCCCGTTTGGAGCCGAAGCATTGGTTGTGGATTTTCGCTGCGCTCGCGGTGGTTATTGGTGCGGTTGTGACGTTTAGGTTCGCGGCTTCGCGCTCTCAGGAACATGCGGAAGCTCAGGCTGCGGTTCCGACGGCTTTTTATGAGCCGGTGGCCTGCACTCCGGATATGCTGCGGATGCGGGTGACGAATAATGAACGCGGTGCGGGAGCTCCGGTGTCTTTCTCCGTGGAGCTGACGAATAAGTCGACCACGAATCCGTGTTATGTGGATGCCGGGTGGGGCAACCTTAATGTGTCGATTACTTCCGGCGGGCACCAGGTGGCGAATACCGCGGCCTGCCGGGCCGGGGAGGAACACCGGCGTTTGCTGCTGGATCGTGGGATGGATGCCGTGACCACGGTGACGTGGCCGGGCGGGAACGAGGGCGCCGGGTGCGGTAGCTCGGGTTCGCTATCTACGCCGGGCACGTACAAGGCGGAAGCTATTTTTGCCGACGGCGCAGCTTCTCCCGCGACCGCGGTTTTTGAGCTGATGACCGGGGGCGGGGCGCAACCCGCTCGTCCGAATGATGAGGCCGGTTCTGAAGCGAGTACGGACGCCAGCCCGGCTCCTAGCACGGAGGCGAATCCCGCTGCGAACGGTGCGGAAGGCGCGCAAGGTGATCCTCAAGGAACGGCACCCGCTCCGGAAACTGGTAACGGAGAAGGCGCCGAGGCACCTGCCCCGGAGGGTGATTCTGAAGCTGCAAACTAACTAGCTAACCAGCTAGCTAGCCAGATCCTGCCGGTTGCTCTACTGCCTATGTGCGGTGGCTACCTCCTATTCGGTGGGGAGCACCGATTCCAGGGCCTGGCGTATATCCGCGCAGCGCTGCACCCGAATCCCCTCGGGTAGTTTCGAGCTATCAGTGCGTTCGGGCACAATCGCGAGGGTGAAACCGAGCCGTGCGGCTTCGTTGAGGCGTTGGGGGAGCCCGGTAACCGGGCGGAGCTCTCCGGTTAGGGCAACTTCCCCGATGGCGATCACTCCGGGGGCGAGTGGCAGATCCACGTAGGCCGAGGCCAGCGCCAAGGCAATAGCGGCATCCGCAGCCGGTTCACTGGCCTGCGCCCCACCCACCGTGGACACAAAAATATCTTTCTGATCCAAACTCAAGCCCAGGCGTGACTGGAGTACCGCGACCATCATGGCCACCCGTGCGGAGAGCACCCCGGAATTGGTGCGCTGCGGCCGCCCGGAAGCAGGTACCACCAGCCCCTGTACTTCCACCGGCATGGGCCGCCGCCCTTCGAGAGTCATGGATACGCAGGTGCCGGGCACCGTGTGATCACGGGCGGAGAGGAACAACCCGGACGGATCGGGAAGCCCCACAATTCCATTTTCGGTGAGTTCAAAACACCCCACTTCATCGGTAGCGCCGTAGCGGTTCTTCACCGCGCGTACCAGGCGCAGCCGCGAGTGTTTATCCCCTTCAAACTGGCACACCACATCAACCAGATGTTCCAGAACGCGAGGCCCGGCAATGGAGCCATCTTTCGTGACGTGCCCGACCAACACCACCGGTAGGCCGTGCGTTTTGGCCACGCTCACGAGCGCCGCGGTGACGGCCCGCACCTGCGCCGGGCCACCGGCCGTTCCAGCTACCTCCGCATCGGCCAAGGTTTGCACCGAGTCCACGATAAGCAGGGAAGGCCGGGCATTCTCAATATGCCCCAGAGCTCGCCCGATATCACTTTCCGAGGCAAGAAGCAGATGTTCATCCATCGCCCCGATGCGTTCCCCGCGCAGGCGCACTTGGGATGCGGATTCCTCCCCGGAGATATAGAGAACCGGCGCCCGCCCCGCGCCCGCAGCAGCGCGCGCGGCCTTCGCCGCCACATCCAAGAGCAAGGTAGATTTCCCCACTCCCGGTTCCCCGGCGAGCAATACCACTGCCCCGGGAACTAAACCACCCCCGAGTACCCGATCCAATTCAGATACCCCGGTAGGGATTTTTTGCGCGGCGGTAGCCGGCACGGAGGTAATAGGTTGCGCCGGTGAGGTAGGGGCTAACGCGGCCGGAGCTGCTGAGGGCGCGGCCGGACTCTGCTGCTCAAGCGTGCCCCACGAGCCGCACCGCGCGCAGCGGCCCATCCATTTGCCGGTGGACCACCCACACTCGCTGCATTCGTACACGGTTGCCGGTTGTTTTGCCATGCCTCCATCCTAGAGGGGGCCTCCGACATAAAAATCGCTACCGAGCTGAACCCACCGCAGGAATCCAGCCCTGCCTGTTGGCGAACTCCTCCAGCAACTCGGTATCGCCAGACACAATAATCGTGTCATCGGCCCCGATGAGGGTGTCCTCGGTGGCGTACTCGAAGGGTTGGTTCGGGGCCTTCACCCCGATAATCCGCACCCCGAAACGCTCGCGAATACGCGATTTTGCGATGGTGAAGCCGCGAATTTCCCGCGGCGGCCGCATTTTCACGATGGAGAAGCCGTCCTCCATCTCGATATAGTCGAGCATTCGGCCTGAGACCATATGTGCCACGCGCGTTCCGGCGTCGTACTCCGGATAAATAACGTGGTGCGCGCCGATGCGTCGCAAAATCCGCCCGTGCGCACGCGAAACCGCTTTCGCCCAAATCTGCGGAATCCCCAGGTCAACCAGGTTCGCGGTCACCAGCACGGAGGCCTCCAACGAGGTCCCCACGCCCACCACGGCCACGGTGAAATCCCCGGCGCCCACCTGGTCGAGCACCTCCATGCTGGTGGCGTCACCTTCCACCACCCGCAGGCGGTGGCTCCAGCGCTGCGCGGTATCGGGATTCTTTTCGACGACGAGCACGTCACGCCCCAAATCATCGAGCGTGGTGGCGATAGCGGTCGAAAAACGCCCCAGCCCCACCACGAGGATGGCTTGTTCATCGCGCGTATCCGGCATAGCCGCCCTTTCTCCGGTCACAATATCTCTGGCTCGTAGTCTAACGCTCCGCGTCAAAATTCTTGTCGTAAGCCCGTGTCACCATAGAGTCATGCAGCAACCCTGCGTAAACATACTCAACCGATATCGAAGAAAGGTAGGTCATTATGGAACAGTATCTCGTGGTACGTGAAATATCTCGATGTAAAAGATGAAGGTTTGTCACGGGAACACTCGTGATGGGAACTTCGCACGGTTTAGGATAAAGGCATCCGCCGGTTATCGGCCCGGGTAGGTAGGGGATGTTATGAAGGATTGGCGCGCGCTTGCGCTAGGCCTTATCAATGCGCTCGTAGTGGCCGCGATTGGCGGCGGGGTTGCTTATCTGACGGTCACCCTTCTCAACCACATTTTCCCGCCGGCAACCCCGAATGCCATTGCCCCGGCCATAGTGGTCGCGGTGCTTATGTTCATCTCTTCTTTGCGCAGTATTTTTAGGAACGACGGCGGCGCAGCCGGCACGAAACACCGTGGCTCGCGTAGGTAAATTCTGGGATTAGCGGCGTACCAGCTCAGCCAATAATCGGTCGTTCCTCGGGCAGCCGGATGGTGCGGCGTCGTGACCGTAGCGCCAAAGCGGCCGCGAGCGTCATCGTGCCCGTGCGCCCAAAGAACATGAGGAGCACCAGCACAAACTTCGCGCTCGCCGGCAGTGCCCCGGTGATCCCGGTGCTTAAACCGCAGGTAGCGAAAGCTGAAATCACCTCAACCAGAATCTCGGAGAAGGTGAAATTCGTCAGCTGAAGCAGTGCCACCGAACCGGTCACCACCATGATCCCGCCGGCGAAGGTCGCTGCGATAGCCAGGCGCAACACCTCGGCAGGGATACGCTTACCGAAAGCTTCCGTATCGCGATCACCCCGCGCCTCGGCGCGAATGGCCAGCAAAAGCACCGCGAAAGTCGTTACCTTAATGCCGCCTGCCGCAGAAGCTGAACCGCCACCGATAAACATGAGGGAGTCCAGGAGAATCCACGACGTTTCACCCATTGCCCCCACATCGATTGTGGTCAAGCCCGTGGAACGCGCATCTACCGAAAGTGTGAGCGCGGCGTTGATTTTATCGGCTACCGCCAGATTGCCCAGGGTATTCGGGTTATTCCATTCCAGGACCGCCAGGAAAACCGCGCCGAGCACCGCCAAGCTGATATAGGTCACCAGCGTGATTTTCGTGGTCACAGACCATTTGCGCGGGCGGGCACGATGACGCCACATATCCAAGACCACCGGGAAGCCAATGGCCCCGGCAACAGTCCCCAAAATAATCGGGATAGTCAGCGCCCACTGACCCACATACGGGCTCACGCCCTCGGGCATGATCACGAAGCCGCCGTTATTAAAGATGGAGACTGCCATGAAATAGGAATGCGAGAGAGCGTGAAGGAGGGCCTCGCCATTACGCAAGAAGAAGGGGAGGAGGGCCAGGAATAAGATGGCCTGCGCCGTCGAGGCCACAATAATAACCGCGCGCAGCAGCGTACCCACTTCGCCCAGGCTCGATTGATTTTCTTCCGCGGTGAGCATGCGTTGGGTGAGCCCCACGTGTCTCGAAACCGCCCGCCCCAGAATCGAGGCGAGTGTCATGACGCCCAAGCCACCCACAATGAGCCCGAAAGAAATGAAAAGCTGTCCCCAAACCGACCAATACGTGGCGGTATCAACCGTCACCAAACCGGTCACACATACGGAGGACGTCGCGGTAAAGAGCGCATCAATAAAAGGAGCGCTCTTTCCCGTGGTGGTAGCCAAGGGCAAAGACAGTGCGGCGGTGAGAAGCAAAATAATGAGCGCGAAGATCAACAGAGCCAAACGAGCTGGCCGATCCCGCGCCACTCGATCCACGCGCCCACCCGCAGCCGCCAGGCGATCACGCCAGCTCAGGCGTGCGGATGCCACCTCAGGGTGTGCTGCCATGGGCGTCCTCCGGGTCCTCGAGCTACCGGCTGCGGCCAAGAAAAGCGCCGCGTACCTGTTCCGTAGTATATTCCCCTGCCGTCAAGATCATGGTTAAAAAGCTGTGAACGCTGAGAATATGGGATATCCTTGCTGTAGCTGTTGCCGATGTGGCAAAAAATTACTCCAGGATGATGGGATGAACCAGATGCAGATGCCTTCGTCTCCGCAGTTTTACACCGTCGCGGAAGTGGCTGAATTGACGCGTGTCTCGAAGATGACCGTCTATCGCATGGTTCACGCCGGCGATCTGCCGGCCGTGCGGGTGGGAAGTTCCTACCGGGTACCCGCCAGCGCCGTCGAAGCGCTCCTGTCCGGAAATAGCGCCCCGCAACAGCGCGTGGTGGGGGAATAGTTCGGCGCGCGGCCGGTACGGCGTCGTTACCCGAAACGGTGGCGGTCCGGAGCGGTTGTGAATTTAACCGTGTTCTGATTCACGCGCTACGCATAGGCGGGCGCGGGCCGGTAAGATACTGTGATGTTCCATCGGGGCGATTCCCCGCGATCTAGTTTTGGAGGTGCCTGTGGGTTCCGTTATTAAGAAGCGCCGCAAGCGTATGTCGAAGAAAAAGCATCGTAAGCTGCTGCGTAAAACTCGCCACCAGCGTCGGAACAAGAAGTAGTTCCCCGCGTGCGGAAGGGCCCGGATGTCCGGGCCTTTTTGTTTTGGTACGGCGATACCGTAGAAAATCGGTAAGTGAAAGTGCTCACATATTTATGAGGTATTGCCCGGATGAACCTTGACAATTCGAGCAAAGATACATATCAATATGACTATTGAGGTAAGGCTCGCCTTTCTTAAAAAGAGAATGTAACTCTGAGTTATGTTCGTACAAAGGTATACTTCACATGATGCTATGGTTTGCGGTGTTGCACAGGCATGCAGATGCCGGGTGCGGCACCGTGAAACAGCACCGCTTAAGGCCTTTCGCCCCAGCGTTCCCACGTGGGAAAATGAGGAGAAGTGGCGTCATCGTTCACCCGGTGGAAGCCGGGTGCGTTGCGTCCGGCGCGGGCGCAACGACGTAATGAAGACTCGCACGTCCCGTGTGAGTTGCCGTTAATGTCACGACGTGACATCGTGCCTGACGAAGGGAAGAATCTCATGGCCGCGGAAGTTCGCTGGCTTTCTGAAGAGGAACAATTTGCCTGGCGCGCGTATCTGCGCGCGACAGCCGTGACCGCAGAGGCGCTTAATCACGCACTCATGGTCAATTACAATTTGTCATTGAACGAATATGACGTTCTCGCCCGTCTCTCCGAGGCGGAAAATCGCTGCATGCGGATGTCGACTCTCGCTGATGTGATGGTACATTCCCGCTCGCGGCTCACCCACACCGTCCGCCGCCTCGAGGCGCGCGGCTTGGTAGCCCGTTCCGCCAACGCGCATGACCGGCGCGGGGTGGATTGCACTCTCACCGATGCTGGTTTCGCGCTGCTCGAGAAGGCGGCCGTCACCCACGTCATGTCAGTTCGCGCTCACCTCGTGGACAAACTCGGTCACGATGACTTTCTCAAGATGGGCGAGCTGTGTGCCCGCCTCGTGGGTAACCCCGCGGATATTTGGTAGACGTTCGGGCACGCCGGTCGGAGTGAGCTCCCCCAGGGAACTTAGCTTTGTCCGGCCGGCAGCTCCCGGTGCCGTAGACTGGCATCATGATTGACGTAACAGTTGTTCACCTGGTCCGCCACGGAGAGGTGGATAACCCCAGCGGCGAACTTTACGGCCGCCAACCCGGTTTTCACCTCACCGATCTGGGCCGGGAGATGGCCGGCAGCGTTCGGGATTTCTTTCGCGGGCATGATGTCCGCGCGGTGATATCCTCTCCGCTCGAACGGGCTATTGAAACTGCCACACCTACCGCGCACCTCTTCGACCTCGAGATTAGCACCGACGCCAATCTCATCGAAGCGGGCAATAATTTCGAGGGCATCAACGTCAACCGGAATCGGTGGATCTTGGCCTCCCCGAAATTCTGGCCGTGGTACATCAACCCCTTCCGGCCCTCCTGGGGTGAGCCATATACGGATATCGCAGCGCGTATGACGAATGCGGTGCGCAGCGGGCTCGCAGCAGCGCGCGGCGGCGAAGCGGTACTTGTGTCCCATCAGCTTCCAATTTGGACGCTGCGCTCCTTCGTGGAGGGGCGCTCCCTCGCCCACGACCCGCGCCGGCGCCAGTGCGCGCTGTGTTCGGTGACCTCGTTAACATTCCAGGGCACCAGTTTGGTGGCGGTGGATTATGCCGAACCCGCGGCTGAACTCCTGGCCCGGGCACGCGATATCACGCCGGGGATCTCCGCGGCTGATGAAAACCGCGGAGACTGATCTGGAACTCCGCGGGAGTTACGGTGGCTAGACGCTAACGGAAGCGTGTGCCGCGCGGTTCCGCGCGGCGGCTAGTCCTGCGCGGGCCGCGTGGGTTGCGACCCTTCAGAACCCTCAGAATCCTCGGGATTATCCGGGTGCTTTCCGGTCGCTTCGGGCTTGCTTGTTCCGTGAGACTCACCCGCGGTGGGGGAGTTCGATGCGGCGTCGTTCTCACGCTGTTGCCGTTCCCATTCGCGGAAACGGTTTTCCGCGTCCAAGCGGGACAGGAAGTCCGGATCGTCGTCGGGTGCAACGGGGCGACGGCGCCGCTGCGAAGAGGAGCGACCCCGCCCAAAAGAACCGAGTGAGATATTTTGCTGCGGGAACTTGACCGGGAAAGAAAAAGCGATCCATAGCAGTGACCCGAGAACCGGCACCAGAACCGTGAGGGCGAGCCATGCCGGCTTACGCAGTCGGCCGGGCATGCGGGTGGTGTCTGTGCGGATGACGTCAATGATGCCGTAAATCCAGATGCTGATGGCAAGAAGTGCCATAATTACTCGGGCCATGCCACCATCTTAGTCGTTCGCACCGGAGGCTACAGCCGCCTAGACCAAGAGCGAACTGGCCCAGAAAGACACCAGGACCGCCAACGCGAAAGCGAGCTCGGTAATGCCGGTGGTTTTTAGCACCGGGATGAGACCCCGCCCCTGCGCGCGGGAAGGACCGCGGCTCAGCATCCGCCAGCTATTGCGGAAAGCAATAGCGAAGGCGGGTAGATAAAGGAGGAGGGAGGCCTGGTGGGTGCTCGGCGCCAAAGCCAGAACGACGCCGCATCCCATCGCCACCGCGAGCATCACAACATAGACGCGCCGTGCCCAGGTATCGCCCAAGCGCACCGCGAGGGTATGTTTCCCGGTGACGGCGTCGGTGGGAATATCGCGAATATTATTGGCCATGAGGATGGCGCAGGCAATGAGGCCAACGGCGCTAGCGGCAACCCAGGCTTGCCAGGGCACCGTACCTCCCTGGATATAGACGGTGCCGGCGGTAGCTACCAGACCGAAGAAAATGAAAACAAAAACTTCGCCCAGGCCCATATATCCGTAGGGGTGGCGCCCGCCGGTATAGAACCAGGCGGCTAGCAGTGCTGCCACGCCCACTCCGATCAGCCACCACTGCCCGCACCAGGCAATAATGATGAGACCCACGAGCGCCGCGAGGGCAAAGCAGGTGAGGGCCACCGCGAGCACCACCCCCGGGCGTACCGTTCCGCCACCCGTGAGGCGGGGCGGGCCGGTGCGGTGATCATCA
Organism: Actinotignum schaalii; assembly: GCF_028864145.1. Taxonomy (GTDB): domain Bacteria; phylum Actinomycetota; class Actinomycetes; order Actinomycetales; family Actinomycetaceae; genus Actinotignum; species Actinotignum schaalii_B. Next base: position 16,243 of record NZ_JARBHJ010000009.1, read on the forward strand.
GTGCCGCGGATCCCGTCGGAATAGTCGTTCGCAAAATTCACGCCGATCTGCAAGAGCAGAGCGAGAACGAAAGCCAAGGCAAGAATCGGGCCGTATAGCGTCCCTTCCCACAGCGCGATTCCAGCCCCGGCGATCACGGGGGAAACACTCGCGGGAAGGGTGCGAACGCGCGCACCTTCGAGCCAATCAGTAACAGTTGCCACGGCCGCTTATTCTATCGAGAGGAACCCCTTGAGCGCATCACCCTCACCGCGAGGGATTACGCGGGATACTCCGGGTGTAAAGCCACGCCGTCCGGGGCTCCGGGCACGGAAGGATGATGTGGGATATCCGAGGCGTGCGGGGTGAGGTACCCCGTCGCCATCGTTTCGGGCGGGAGGGTGCGGAACAATCGCGAGAAAGCTTCCACCACGAGGCCCAGGCCGATCCCGATGAAAATGAGGTACCAGTGCAGGTCGTAACTGGCACTGGCCAGTTCCATTCCCTGCGCTGTCATCTTGGCCGAACCGCGGGCGATACCCCAGATAACCGCGGTGGTTGCCCCGAATCCGAAAGGCATCACCGTCCAGGCAATAGCCCCGAATTCCATGCGCGGATCACGTGAACGGCCCCAGCGGTAGGCCGTCCACACCAGAGCGAGAATCATGGAGATGAGCGCGATGATGGCGGGCACGGTAGCCAGGTGTTCCCAGAGCAGTAGCGTGGTATCACCCTGGGCATTCGGGCCCATTCCCAAGCCGGTGGCATCATACATCGCAGCGAAGGAGGCACCCACCGCCCCGAACATGGTCACAACTCCGGTGGTGAGGAAGAAGGGGAAGGCCACGAGGAGCCACTCGATACTCGCGTCCTGGCGGACCATGAGGTCAATTCCAAAAGCGAGAGCGGAAATGCAGCTCACCAGGATAAAAGCGGTGAAGGCTAGGCGTACCGCGTGCGCGTAGGTGGGAATAGAGGACGCAGCCGTGAGGGTGAAACGGTTACGCGGGGTGGATTTCACCGTGGTCATGCGCCCGAAGCCCGCGGCGAAAAGTCCGAGCGGGAGGCAGGTGAGCGCCGTGAAAAGGGGGCTGGCCTGTAAAGCAAGCGGCGGAATCGGTTGGCCCATGAAGGCACCGCCCGGGCTCAGATCCACCCGCATGAACGCGGCCAGCCCGGCGCCGATTGCCGCCAGTACCCCGGCCGATACCCAGGCCGGAATCCACACCAGCAGGGTGGAATTTCGCTTGCCCCGGCCCACCCACTGGTTGAGGAAGTAGATGATGAGACCGATGAGGAGGGTGAGGGTGAGAGCCGGAACGAAGAAACTCATATCAAAAAGACTCGGTTCCGCCACTACTCGCGCGGTGCCGCCCAGGGCTAGCAGCAAAGTAAGGGCCGCCCACTTCGGGGCGGTGAGTACTTCGGCGAGGTTCACCCCGCCCATATCGAGACCGCTCATGCCGCGCAAGCCGAGCCAGGCGAAGAAAAGCGTGATAAGGAAGGTGACCACCACCGCGATCACGGGGCTCAACAGAGCCACAATCCAGGTACGGGCGCCAAAATCGCGGCGCACATCGGCCAGCAGAGGCGGGGTCATCGCTGGCATGGGCGTGGGCAGGGACATAACGACTCCTCGATTCGTGACTTCTTTTTCAGTCTAGTCCCGACCTGACGGAAAATGGCCGGTTTGAAGTCCCTCGGGGCGTCCGTCGAAGCCGGGGATTTCCCGCGGATGTACACCCGGCCGGGATTCCACTCTTGCCAAATGCGCCCAAGCTGGTTGAATAGAGGGCATGTCTGCACGTGCACAACTCAGCAAAGATCCGCGCGCCGTCGCCGGGATGTTCGACCAGGTCGCCCCGCGCTACGACCTGAGCAATGACCTCCTCAGTTTCGGGCAGGTGCGGTTGTGGCGCCGCTACGTCACCGAAGCTCTGCGCATCGAGGAGGGGATGGAGATCCTCGACCTGGCCTGCGGAACCGGTACCTCCACCGAGCATTTTGCCCGGGTGGGGGCGCGTGTGGTGGGCGCCGATTTTTCGGATGGGATGCTCGAGGTTGCGCGCCTGCGCCATCCTGATCTGCGTTTTGTGCAGGCCGATGCCTGCGATCTTCCCTTCGCGAATAATACGTTCGACGCCGTGACTATTTCCTACGGCCTCCGTAATATTCACGATCCCCAGCGCGCCCTTGAAGAAATGGCTCGCGTGACGCGCCCGGGTGGGCACGTGGTTATTGCGGAATTTTCCACGCCGTCCTGCGCGCCTTTCCGCGCCCTCTATCACGGCTATCTGCGCCACGTGCTCCCGCGGGTGGCGGCCCTGGCCTCCTCGGATGGTCCGGCCTACGCCTATCTCATGGAGTCGATTATTGACTGGCCTGATCAACGCACTCTGGCCGGCTGGCTGCACGAAGCCGGGTGGCGCGACGTTGAATACCGTAATATGTGCAACGGGATCGTTGCGCTGCACCGCGCTACCCTGCCGGCGGCGCACTGAGGCACCGGGCCGCGGACCGGCGCACTATCGGAAAGCTAGGATTGGCTATCGTGAAAGACCTGACTGTCGAAGAGCTACTCACCCGCGTGGGGGAGCGGCTCGGCGTCGTCGAAAAAAAGCTGGACGCGGCCACGCATTTTGGTGACCTGCGCGTGGACCCGATCACCACGTATCTTGCCGAGGCGGGCGGAAAGCGGATGCGGCCGGCCTTGGCGTTGCTCTGCGGGTATCTGGGCCCGGAGCCGGAATCCGAGCGGGTCGAGCACGTGGCGGTGGCAATGGAGCTCACGCATCTGGCCTCGCTTTACCACGATGACGTTATGGATGAAGCTCCGCTGCGGCGCGGGGTTCCGGCCGCGCATCGCAATTACGGTAATTCCGCGGCGATTATGGCCGGAGATATTCTATTTTCGCGCGCTTCGTCCATGATGGCGGACCTGGGAGCGCGGGCGGTTAAGGATTACGCGGAAACCTTCCGGCGCCTGTGTACCGGGCAGCTGCTGGAAACCGTGGGGCGCACGCACGGAGTGTCCCCACGGGCGCACTACCTGGAGGTTCTTGCCGGGAAAACCGGGTCGCTTATTGCCGCCTCAGCACGTGAAGGCGTTTTTGCCGCGGCCGGGAACCGGGAGACCGAGTACGCCCCAGTTGCTGCTCGGGTGCAAGAATTTGGCGAAAACGTGGGGATCGCCTTCCAGATCGCCGATGACTATATCGATGTTGTTTCCGAAGAAACCGGTAAAGAACAGGGCACGGACCTGCGCGAATCGGTGGATACCATGCCCACTATTTTGTTGCGGGAACGCGCCGCCGCGGGGGGATTGGACGACGACGGCCGAGCGATCTTGGCGGAATTGGACCGCGGAGAGCTTGCCGGGCAGCGCCTTGATACCGTGCTCGAAGCTTTGCGGAATCATTCGGTTATGGAAGAAACCCGGGTGCTCGCCGAGGAATGGGCGGCGCGGGCCGTGGCGGCTATCGCTGACCTGGAGAACACGGCGGTACGGGAAGCTCTAACGCAATATGCCCGCTCGGTGGTGGACCGTACGGTCTAGGCGGCCGGCTTTGCCGAGCTGGTGAAAAACTGAGCGTAATGAAGAACGCAAAGCTAATGGTGAAAGAGGTGGGGCGGGGCGCGCTTCTACCCCGTACAATTGCATCCGTATGCCCACGGTAAGGAGCTCGACGAAGTGGCACGCTTGATTGATCGTATCCTTCGCGCCGGCGAAGGCCGCACGCTGAAGAAGCTGAAGAACATCACCGCGCAGGTCAATGCGCTCGAAAGTGATATCTCGGCGATGAGTGATGAGGAGTTGCGCGCGCAAACCGATAGCTTCAAGGAGCGCCTGAAAGAGGGAGAAACCCTCGATGCCATTCTCCCCGAAGCTTTTGCCACGGTGCGCGAAGCTGCGGTGCGGACTATCGGCCAGCGTCCCTATGACGTACAGGTTATGGGCGGGGCGGCCCTCCACCTGGGCAATATTGCCGAAATGAAAACCGGTGAAGGTAAAACGCTTGTGGCAACTATGCCCGCCTACCTCAATTCGCTCACCGGTGAAGGCGTGCACGTAGTCACGGTTAATGATTACCTTGCCTCCTATCAGTCGGAACTCATGGGGCGTGTCTACCGTTTCCTCGGGGTAACCACCGGCTGTATTCTCACCGGGCAAACTCCCGAACAGCGCCGCGAGCAATACAATGCGGATATCACCTACGGAACCAATAACGAATTTGGTTTCGATTATCTGCGTGACAATATGGCCTGGCGTACCAGTGAGCTGGTGCAGCGTGGGCATAATTTCGTCATCGTTGACGAAGTTGACTCCATTCTTATTGACGAAGCGCGCACCCCGCTGATTATTTCCGGCCCGGCCGAAGGTGATGCCAATAAGTGGTATCGCGAATTCGCGCGCTTGGTGCTGCGGATGCGGCGCGATACCGATTACGAAGTAGATGAGAAGAAGCGCACCGTGGGTGTGCTCGAAGCGGGAATTGACAAGGTGGAAGATGCCCTGGGTATCGATAACCTGTATGAATCCCTCAATACTCCGCTCATCGGCTACCTGAATAATGCAATTAAGGCCAAGGAGCTTTTCGAACGGGACCGCGATTACGTGGTGCTCAACGGCGAAGTGCTTATCGTGGACGAACACACCGGGCGCGTGCTGCCCGGGCGGCGTTATAACGAAGGCATGCACCAGGCGATTGAAGCGAAGGAAGGCGTGGAGATCAAGGCAGAGAACCAGACTCTGGCCACGATCACCCTCCAGAACTATTTCCGCCTGTACAACAAGCTTTCGGGCATGACGGGTACGGCAGAAACCGAAGCCGAGGAATTCGCCTCGACGTATAAGCTCGGCGTCGTCCCTATTCCCACGAATAAGCCGATGATCCGCAAGGACGAACAGGATCTTATTTATCCCACGCGCGCTGCCAAGCTGCGCGCGGTTGTGGAAGATATTGTGGAGCGCCACGAAAAAGGCCAGCCTGTCCTGGTAGGTACCGCCTCGGTGGAAGCTTCTGAAGAGCTCTCCGATTTGCTCGCGCGCGAAGGCATTCAACATCAGGTTCTCAACGCGAAGCAGCACGAACGGGAAGCGCGCGTGGTGGCCGAAGCCGGGCGTAAGGGTGCGGTCACGGTGGCCACCAATATGGCCGGTCGCGGTACCGACATTATGCTAGGTGGCAACCCCGAACACCGCGCGGTGGATGCGCTCGCGGCCCGGGGGTTGGACCCGGAAGAAACTCCGGAGGAATACGAGGCTGCCTGGCCGGAAGAACTGGCGCGCCAGCAGGAGGCCGTCAAGGCCGAACACGAAGAAGTGGCCGAATTGGGCGGCCTGTACGTGCTCGGTTCGGAGCGGCACGAATCCCGGCGTATTGATAACCAGCTGCGCGGGCGTAGTGGCCGCCAGGGCGATCCGGGTGAATCCCGCTTCTATCTTTCCCTGGAAGATGACTTGCTGCGCCTGTGGGGCCAGGGTATGGCCGGGCGGATGCTCAGCTACGCCATGGACGACGATGCTCCTATCGAAACGAAGCAGATGTCGAAGAACGTTTCGCGGGCTCAAACCGAAAATGAGGCGCGGAACGCGGAAATGCGTAAGAACGTCCTCAAGTACGACGACGTTATGAACGACCAGCGTACCGTGGTGTACACCGAGCGGCGTTCCATCCTCGAGGGTGAGAATATGGAGTCCATGGTGCAGGGCTTCCTCGACTTCGTGGTGGATGACGTGGTCAGTGCTCACACCGCCGATGATAATGAGGAAGCGTGGGATCTTTCCGCGCTGTGGACGGACCTCAAGGGCTACTACACTCCCGGTTTCACCGCGGAGGAATACCTCGATGAGATCGGGGGGCCTTCCCAGCTGGATCGTACCGCGCTTAAGCGTGAACTCACCGATGATATTCACGCCCATTACGAGGAGCGCGAAGCGGAAGTCGGCGAGGAAAATATGCGCGAACTGGAACGCCAGATCGTGCTGTCCGTGCTGGATCGCAAGTGGCGCGAGCACCTCTACGAAATGGATTACCTCAAGGAAGGTATCGGCTTGCGCGCCATGGCGCAGCGTGATCCGCTCGTTGAATACAAGGACGAGGGCTACCGCATGTTCCAGGCGATGAACGACAATATCATGTCGGAAACCGTCCGGTACCTCTTCAAGTTCGAGCTTCCTTCCGAACGTGCAGCGCGTCTGGAAGCTGAAGCCCAGGCGAGTGGCCCGGTGACTGTTGCGGGGAATACCGCGGCGGGCATGGCCGGCCCGGGGGTGGCGATTCACACCAGCGGGGCGGGGAGTGCTCAGCAGGTGGCCGCTTCCCAGCAGGCTCTGCGTGCTGCCCAGGAGCAGCAGCGCCAGCTGCTAGCGGAAAAGCAGCGTGCTTTGCAGGCCGCGGTGGGTGAGGGTGCTGAAGGTGCGTCCGGCCAGCGCGTGACCGCGGAGTCGCTCGGGATTAAGCAGCCGAAGCGCCAGCAGAACGTTTCGTATTCCTCGGCGGCGAAGGACGGCTCCGGGGAGACGGAAACTACCGGCTCGCGCGGCAGTTCGCGCGGCGGTCGAGGCCGTGCGGGGGGTGCCGGTGGCGGTAACCGGGCGCAGCGCCGCGCCGCGGCGAAGCAGAATAAGAAGCGGCGCCGCTAGGCGGTAAGCCGTTAGCGGCAGACATACGGGGTGCCGGCCGGTCACGTGCGTGATAGTTACGTGACCGGCCGGCGCTTATGTTTAATAGGTCCGGGCTCGCGTTCTTTTATCCTTACGTTCCGTTTACCCAATTTCAAGTGCGACGACGATCCATCTTCCCCGGAGGAATTCCAAGCGCATCGCAACTGCATGGTTTCGCTCGCCCGAAGATACGCAGGCGATCACCTCGGCTACGCGCGGGCGCGGATGCGTTATTTTGAGCGTGGAAATCCGCAGATCCCCGGGCCAGGGCGCTTTCCCCTTAATGCGCATAGCCAGGCCGGCCCGGCGCACCAGCGCCGCGAAAACCTCCGGGACAAGGTGTGGGCGCACATATCCGGGAGCGCGGTGGCCCAACAGTACCTCAAAGGAATAGGTAATTATTCCGGCGGCGAAGCGGTGCGGTGCTCGGATTCCGGGCGGAAGCGGGTCATCGAGGGTGGCCATGTCCTCACGCCAAATATCCCGGTAGGGTGTGGCCGATAGTGCGAGCCGGTTCCATTGGTGCAGTTCGGACTCGCTCGGCGCGGTCTCGAGGTTAGTGGCGCTGTGACCGCTATCGATGATCTCAATGTCATCGGTAGGTCCGCTGGTATCGGCACGCACAATATCATTTCCGGGTGACATCCCATCGGTGGGATCCGCGTCGGTGGCGGCTTGTGCATCGAGAAGGTCACCGGAGATTATCTGGGGCTCGTCGGCGGTCGGCGGCGGGTTCTCCGCTACGCAGGTGTTTTCCTCGTGGGGCGCGCGCGAGAAAGGCGGGTGGCGGGTGACCGCCCGGTATTGCGTTACTTCCGCGAGTTGCACCTGATCGAAAGAGGCGACAATGTCATCAGTCTCTGGTTGCGCATAGACGGGAGGTGGTGCAGGTGGGAGCCGAGATACCCGAATTGTTTCCGCTTCCTCCGCCTCGTGGCGGGAACCCGAACGCGACTGGCCTTCCGATGCGACGTCCTCAGGAGGTGGCAGATCCTGACCCGCAGCACTGGATATGGGTGACGGCTCGGGGTGCGGGGGCTCCGTCGTTTCGGTAGCACCGGGGGTATTTTCGGTATGTGGGGCAGTGGACATATCGTCTCCTTGAGAGCGTGGGATAGGGGATATGCCTCGGTGACCGAGGCAAGCTGGATTGGTGGTAAAGCTGGATGCGGGGTGACAAGGCGTTTCTTTTATTCGCGCGTGGACGGAAGAATGAAGTGCTCGCCAGGATAAATAAGGTCGCTATTCTCGATGGTATTTGCCGTGGTGATGGCGTGTACGTAGCTGAGGATATCCGCATCGCTCGCGCCCGCACCGAGGTCAGTAGCGGCGATATCCCAGAGAGTGTCCCCGGGCTGAACAATATAGGCCGGCGCAGGTGCTGTCCGTGGCCCTTCGGGAGGTTGAAGTTCCGGGGTGAAGATAGGGGCGGCTAGATCTGAAATATCGGTTGTAGAGAGGGTGGGCGTGCTCGGCGTTGGTGAACGTGGCGATTCGGCGAGAACGCTACCCGGATTGTCCGCTTGGTCAAGGTGAGCCGGTTCAGCCAGGCGATCCAAGGAGGTTGAGGGGGAAGAATTGGTGGCAACATTGCTAGGTGCACCCGGTTCCATCGCTTCGCCTGGCTCACCTGGTTCATGAGGGGCGGTCGAAGGAGACGTAGCGGATGGTATAGGTGGGTGCAGATAGTAACTACCTTCCGCATCTCGATATGAGATATCACCGAGCAATTCATCAGGGTTTACACGGAAAAGCCGGGTGGGATCTGGCCTGGGCGGAGACGACGAGGTGAGAAGAGCAGAATAATCACCGCCCCAGCCAATATCAATAACGCTACTAGAATCTGGCTCTGCTGCCCATGCTCCGGGTACGGCCACCAGCGTCGTGGCGAGGGTGCTGGTGAGAGCCGCGTGGAAACGGCGTCCGCCGATGCGGCGGGCGAGGCGGGTGACGGCGTCGTCCTTCCCGCGTGCAAAACGCGCAACCGCGCAATAGCAGAGGGTGAGCCGCGCGCACGCCAGGCACGCAACGATGCATACGCCCACGGTGAGAATCCCGGTGAGCTGGGCGACGCTCCCGGGCGGGGTATACGGGCGGGCCGTCGCCGCCGCGAAAAATGCGGACGCGAGCCCCGCGAGCGCCGATAACAGCGCTTTGATCGTTGCCGACATCGTGAACCTCTTCGATGGGGTTACCGGTCAGGATCGAAAACCTCGCGCTCCGCTCGTGATGAAGAACGGGTGGCACGCGGTTCTCACCGTGGTGGTATGACTAAATGTCCCGTGTGGCTCAACTATTAATCAGCCGGGTATACCCGGCATTCTTTGTCTGTGGATAACTCATATAAGAAACGGCACGGATGAGGTCGATATCCACAAGCTGTGGATGGGGGCTTGGTGAGTTAGGTGCTACCTGCCACACTGTCACCACGGCACGAGCGAGTTCGACCGGAGCCGTGGTGGCAGTTATGTCCGGCCATCCCCCACTTGCTCCCGGTCACGAGTATTCGCGGTCAATCGCGGGCAATCGGATAAGGATGGGCAGATGCGTGAGAAAACATGGGCGCGGTGGAAAGATCCGCGCCTGGCAGGTGGGGTGGCACTGATTGCTGCCGGTGCGCTCGCGGGGGCGTACGTGCTGCGCGGTCCGGTTACTGTCCCTGTTTATCGGGCGACCGAGGCGGTGGTTCCCGGTACGTCGCTAGATCAGGCTGGGCTCACGGTGGTGGAACTGCCGGCAGGGCTTGCTGATGCCTATATCCGTGCAGGTCACGTGGGTACGGTAGGGCGCACGATTTATCCGGGTGAATTCGTGGAAAAGTCGGCTTTGCGCATGTCGGGGGAGCGGGTGGTGGCGGTGTTACCCCTCAGCGGCGCGCTGCCCACCGCCTTGGCGCGCGGAGCGCCGGTCCAGCTGTGGGCACTTCCCGCCGCGGGTGGCAGCGGCGAAAAAGCTCCCGCCCGGCTGATTTCCCGGGAGGTCATTTTCGCGGGAACGGCTAGTGATACACATTTCGTGGGCGCAGCGGCGATGGAAGTTCATATCCCGCGTGCTGAGCTGGGTGTGGCGCTGGAGGAACTCGCGGCGGGGGCTTCGTTCACGCTGGTAGGTGAAGTGCAATGAGCGCGAACCCCGAACGCGGTTTCCTGGTTGTGATGTGGGGGAGCGCGGGGGCACCGGGGCGTTCTACCTTGGCGCGTGACCTTGCCTGGGTGCTAAGCGAGCAGCACACCGTGCTGCTGGTTGATGCGGATACCCGCAACCCGTCTTTGGCTCAGCTTGTCGATCTGGGTGAGGAACCTTCCGGGCTTATCGGGGTGGCTCGGGCACTGCATAGCGGCGATGCTATCGAGAAGCAGCTTCCGCGTTATATGCGGCAATTGCGTGGCGGGCCACGCGGCACCTTGCAGTTCCTCCCCGGTCTTAACCGCGGCGGGCGCTGGCGTGAACTAACCGGGCCCGGTATGGGCGGCCTCTGGGATACGCTCCGGTCCATCGCGGAGATCACCATTGCCGATTGCGCCGCGGAACTTCCCGTTTTTCTTGACGATGCAGTTGTGCACACGGGTGGAGTCTCCGTTCCTCATCAGCACAACCAGCTAGGGCAGCGCAACTACCAGAGGGCGGATGCGGAGGATGAGGGGGAGCGTGATAGCTTGACTCTCAGTGCCCTCCTCGCTGCGGATCTCGTTGTGGTGGCCTGCCGTGCCGGACCGGTGGGTTTGCGCCGTGGAGTGGAAGCGTGGTGGCGGGCCCGGGCGCTGGGCCGTGCGGCCGTGCCGGTGGTCACCCGTGCCGGCCTGGAAGATCGCCTTGCTTTTGCCGCGCTCGCGGAGGAAGCGATACCCGCCGTGGTGGGGGTGCGTGACGACGCCGCCCGTTACGCACGGGCCGAACGGGCTGGCATGAGCGTGGTGGCTTTAGCCCCTCGCAGTGGGGCGAGTCGGGATGTGCGGCGGCTGGCGCGCGCCGTTCTGGCCTATCGGGGTGTGGACGGTGAGTAGACTGGGCGCATGAGAATTTATCTTCCGGCTACTCCTGCCGATGTGGCGATGTCCGTGCTTTCCGGGCGTGTGGTGCACGCGGCCACGGAGGCTCTGGCGCGTGAAGTGAATGATGAGGATCGTGACTATCTCGAGGCGATTGCTTTCAATGCGGCCGCGGATGATTCTTTGCGTGCTGTTGCGGCATTGTTCGCCGGGAAGGCCGATCCTCGGTTCGGGGTAGTGCTGCCGGAGCGAGGTGGCTTGCGTCCGCGCCGGGTGGTGATTGCCGCTGAGGTGGCACCCGAGAAATGCCGGGATCTTGCCCAGCCGGAAGAGTATTTGCCCACTGCTCTGGAGCTTTCCGAAGAGCTCTCCTGGGATGATGTGGTCTCCATTCATGTGGACGGGGCGGACATGGAAGCGTACGTATTGGCAGGGCCTGATGACGAGGCAGCTTTTGAGGTGCTCGCCGAGGAGGACTTGCTCTGGTATGACGTTTCCGAGCGCCTTGAATTAGCCTTCGAACTGGGAGCTGCGGTGCAGGCTTAGAGACCGCTACGCGCTTGGTGTTGATTCTCGCCCGGGCCGATCCGCGAGGGTTGCGCCGTGCCGGTCGGGTGAGGCTGAGCAGTACAGCGGGCGACAGCCGCTTTAGGCAGTCACGCGGATATGTGAGGTGCCGTCGGCCCGCGGGATAACGGAGATGCGCTCGCTGATCATCTGTTTCATTTCGGAGACGTGCGAGACAACGCCCACGGTGCGCCCGTTTTTTCCTAGGCCGTGCAGCACCCCCATGACCTGGTCGAGTGCTCCGTCGGAAAGTGAACCGAAACCTTCGTCAATGAGGAGGGTGTCAAGGTGGATCCCACCGTTTTCCGCGCGCACCACTTCCGCTAAGGCAAGCGCCAGGGAGATAGATACATAGAATGTTTCCCCTCCCGAAAGTGTGCGAACGGAGCGCTGGACCGGTTCGGGGCCGGCGTGGTCAATAACAGCCAGCCCGAGACCGGTTTTCGACTGGTGACTGCCTTTCTCCTTTTCGTCCGTTCGGATGAGTTCGAAACGCCCGAGGGAAATATCTGTGAGCTGCTCATTAGCGACTTCAACAACTTGCTCGAAACGGTGTTGTAGCACGAAGGTTTCCAGGGGCACTTTCGTTACTGATTCGGGACCTGCGGTAGCTAAGGAAGCTAAACGTACAACCGCCCCGGATTGTTCACGCACCGCCCGCCACGCTTGTAGATCCCGCTGGGCGGTATATAGGCGTTCCCGCCCGGATCGGGCCTGGTTCTCCGCCCGGGTGGCGTGCGCCCGCGCTTCTTGAGCAGCGCGGCGTGCCAGTGCACTGGCTTCTTCCGCCCCTGTGACATCAGCCCGGGCATCTTCAGGAAGCTCAGCGAGCTCCGGTTCGGCAAGTTCACGCTTCACATCGCGGCATTCCTCATCAAAAGCGGTGATGGAATCCTGGAGGTGTGCCTCGTCCGCCCCGTTGAGCAGGGCAGCGTTCGCAGATTCCGCATCCGCGAATTCAGTGCCGGCCAGAGCCGCCGTGAGTTCTTTTCCGCGGGTTTGTTCATCTTCACGCGCAGCGAGTACCCCGCTGGCGGCAGTGTTCCAGGCATCTTGGGCTTCACGCAGGTCATCGAGAGCCGCGCGGCGCGCCGCGATAGAAGCAAAGCCGGCGTATTCTGCGCTGAGGCGCGCGAGTTGCTCGCTGATATCACGAGCATGGGCGGTGCTGGCAGCCTCTAAATGCGCCACGTCGCTACGTAATTGTTCCAAGGATGTTTCCCGCGAACTAGTTTGTTCGGCAAGCTGCGCGATCCGCTGCTCCAAGTCGAGAACGCGCAATGCCGCCTGTTGTGCCGTATTCAAGTCAGTGCGGGCGGCAGCTAATTCCGCAGTGGCTACTTCGGTAGTGACATCCCCCGCGATGGCACGTTGTTCCGTAAGCTGGGCTTTTATTTTCTCCAGGTGTGCTAGGCAGGTACTGTACTTTTCCCGGGCGGCGGAGGCTGCTTCTTGGGAGATTTTCACCTGCGCGGCGGTGGCGCGAACAGCTTCCGGGGGAGCGGGAGCCGGGTGGGTGCATGACCCGCACACCGGGCAGGGCTCGTTCTCACGTAGCTGCCCCGCTAATTCACCGGCGGTGGACTGTACCCACGCATCGGTGATTTCCCGGGCGTTACTTTCCGTTTCCTGGACCTGGCTGAGGGCATCTGCCAGCGCGGCACGAGCTTCTGCTTCCGCGTTTTCACTGGCGGCCACCCGCTCCAATACTTCGAGGAGGCCCGTGGCGCTGTGTACCCGCTGCGCGGCCGCGGGCTCACCACTGGCGATGGTGCGGGCCGTATCTAACTTGCCCTCCACATCCTCGCGTTCAGCTGCGGCAATAGCAGCTTCATCGCGTAGCTTTTCCATCGCGCTACGGCGCTCGGCAAGCTGTTCGGTAGCGCGGGCAGCTTCCTGTTGTTTGCGCTCTACCTCATGTTCCGCGCGCTCCAATTCGGTCAAGCGCCCGCTGGCTTCGCTTAGCTCCGTGACCGCACGTCGCCCGGATTCCACCCCGGCAGGGGTGATATCAGTAATGGGGTTAGCAACCCGCCCTGTGCTCGCGCCCAATTTCGCGAAAGTAGCAACGAGGTGGGCCTGAGCTTCTGCGCAGGCATCGGCGCAATTACGGCTTTCTTGGCGAGCCCGTGCCAACGCGTGAATATGCGGGAGTAGCGGGGTAGCGGCGCGGTGGGCCGCGAGGCGAGCACGATCCGCGGCGATCGCATCTTTGCGTTCGCCGAGTTGGCCTGCCCGGGCGCGCAGCTCCGTGCGGCGTTCGATGCGGCTAGCCAGGGTGCGCTGCGCGTTTTCGTGCTCCTGTGCCTTCTCAAATACGTTTTCTGCTTCTTCGGCCCGGGCGAGCGCATCGTTAGCACGTTTCGCGGCAGTGGCGAGAGCTTGCTCTAGGCCAGCGACCACCTCTTCACCTTCGGCTGGTAAATCCACGCCTTGAGCGGCGGCGGTAAGAGATTCACTTTCTTCAGGTGGCAGTTCCAAGGCGGTCGCGGTATTCGAGATGGCCCGCACGAAGGTTTCCTGAGCGCCCGCAATAGCACCGCGCGCTGCGCGGGCGTGATCCGTGAGCCACTGGGTAACAGAACCAAAAACCCGGGTATCGAAAATCTGGGTGAGAAGCCTGGTGCGTTCTTGGCTTTCTAGCCGTAGAAATTCAGCGAATTTCCCCTGCGGGAGCACGATAGTTTGCAAGAATTGTTCCGCATTGAGGCCGAGAAGATTGCTGATATACACCCCGACATCGCGAGCTTTGGTCGCGATCGGGGAGCCGCCATCTATATCTCCGAGGTCCACTGCGGCTTCGGAGAGCTTCCACAATTTCGCGGTGGCGGCGGTGGGGGAGGAATTACCCGGCTTGGTAAAGCTAGGGGTGCGCCGCACCCGGAACGTACCCGCTTCGATGGTGAAAATAACGTCCGCGTAGCTGGTGGTGGAGGGATCAACATGCGTGGAACGCAGGCGCTCGGTTGAACTTTCTTTCCCACCGGCTACCGTACCGAAAAGCCCGAAAACAACGGCGTCAATAATGGTTGATTTGCCAGCTCCCGTGGGCCCTTCCACCAGGAAAAGTCCGGATGCTCCCAGGGCATCAAAATCAATGACTTCCCGCCCCGCGAAGGAGCCGATACCCTGAAGTTCTAAGCGGCGCAGCTGCATGAGCCTTTACTCCTTTTCCCCGGTGCGAACGGCTTCCCATGCCGTTACCATGACATGATCTTCTTCCTCCGTGAGATCCCGGTGCCCGCTTTCTGTCATGAATTGGCGCAACACGCTCAAAGCATCAAGCCGCCGGGTATCTGCCGTGCTGTGGCGGGTAGCGGCCGGATCCACCACGTGGCGAATTTCCAAAGCGTGCGGGAAAGCGGCCCGTACCCGGGTGGTCAGATCTGCCGGGCGGGCTGGATCGGTCACGAGAATGCGCGCGAATTTGCTCCGATCATCATGGTGTGCCGGGCTGAGCACCTCAGTTAGCGGCGCTTCGATAGTGACGATGGGGCGCCATACCGGAGCGGGAATGAGCTCTTCTTCCACTAACACTCCGCCTTCAAAAGTGAGAAGAACAGAAGATTTAGGCCGGGTTTCTGAGAACGAAAAAGCGATGGGTGAACCCGAGTAGCGCATAGGAGGCAGCTCGCTCATGCCAGAAGTACCCGGCTCTGGCGCGCCACCTACCCGCTGCGGAGAATGTAAATGACCGAGAGCCACGTAGCTGAGGCCCCGGGTAGCGCGTTCCCCCGCACCATCCAGGGCGAAAAGCGAGGCGGGAACAACTTCTACCCCGCCCACCGAAATATCGCGTTCGGATTCACTGGCCGCCCCGCCGGCAACGAAGGCATGTGCCATAACGATACGGGCCAATGGCTGGCCGGCGTGCGGGCCGTGCTGGATATCCGCGGCAATACGCCCCACGGCTGCGCGCATCACCGCGGCGTGCGAGCGCTCTAGCAACTTTGCACCATCAGAATCGCCCGAATCATCCACACCGGCGTGAGCATCACCGCCCGCCAGGCGGCGCCGTTCCACATCAGGATCCAAATAGGGAACGGGGTAGACCAGCGCTCCGAGCTTCCCGGCACGGTCCCGCACCTCTACCGGCTGAGCGCAGCGCAGCGGATCGGTGCGAATAACAATACGCTCCTGGAAAAGTTCCGCACCGAAGCCCAGGCGCTGGGGGGAATCATGGTTCCCGGAGATCAAAATGACGGTGGTGAGCTGCGCGAGCCGGCGCAGGGTGCGCGAAAAAAGCTCAACCATGGGAGCGGGTGGAACGCTGCGATCATAGACATCCCCGCTAATAAGGAGGGCATCCACCTCGCGTTCCCGCACGGTATCCACCACGTGATCCACCCACAGCTCAAAGGCGGGAGTGAGATCCGCCCGGTGCAGGGTGCGCCCGAGATGCCAATCGGAGGTGTGCAAGAACTTCATGGCTTCAGCCTACTGCGGGGCTACGACAAAAATTTTTAGGCTTCCGCCTGACCCCCGTTGACCGGGTCCTTATCCGACCACGGGAAAGCAATCCACGAATCGGTATGCAAATAGGCATAGTCGGGTTTGAGTACCGAGCGTGACTTTTCGTAGAGGACCGCCACTCGAATCTCCGTAGCGTACTCTTCGCAGAGTTCCTTGACGAAGCGGAGGGTACGCCCCGAGTCAGCGACGTCGTCGACAATTAAAACCTTTTTGCCCGCCATTCCACGCACGTCACCGGAAGGTTCCACCAGGCGCGGATCTTTAAGCGTGACGCCGATACCGGTGTAAAACTCGACGTTGAGGACGAGCATACTCTTGAGGTCCAAAGCGTAGGCAATTGCGCCGGCGGGAAGCAGTCCGCCGCGGGCCACGCTCACGATAATTTCGGGCCGGTAGCCGGAATCCCAGATGTCGCGGGCGAGTTCGCGGGTGACTTCGCCGAACCGCTCCCAGGTAAGAACTTCGCGCGCGGGCGCGGGCGCGCTGATGGGCGCGCTGGCGGGAAGGCCCTCGTTCTCGATTAACGGCTCGGCCTTATCACTGCGTCCCACAGTTCCTCCTTCGGCTAGTTCCGGTTATCCGGGCGCGTCTCTTCCCCGCTGCCCGGTTGCATATGTGTCTCATTAATAATTGCTTGGGCGGCCGTGTGCAACTTTCCATTGGTCACCAGCGCACTTCCCCACCACGGGCCCGGCTTGCCCTCCAGCGAGGTGAAGGTTCCCCCGGCCTCTTCCACGATCGGCACCAGCGCAGCCATATCGTAAACATCCAGGCCCGGCTGCGCGGCAATATCAAAAGCACCCTCGGCAAGTAGCATATAGGGCCAGAAGGCCCCGTAGGCACGGGTACCCCAGGTGGCGCGGGCAAAGGCGACAAGGGTATCCATGCGTCCCGTTTCGTCCCAGCTCGAGAGGGAAGAAAAACCAAAAGCAGCCCGGTCCATTCGATCAATATCGGAGACGCGCAGGCGCTGGGGTTCGCCCCCGTTTTCGCTCAGCCACGCCCCGTTTCCACGGCTCGCCCACCAGCGCCTCCCGAGCGCCGGAGCCGATGCCATACCGGCCACCATCTGCCCATTTTCCTCGACACCGATGAGAGTGGCCCACACCGGGTTGTGACGCACGTAGTTGCGGGTGCCGTCAATCGGGTCAATAATCCAACGCCGCGGAGCGTGCTCGAGGCTGCCGCCTTCTTCTTCCCCGTAGACGGCGTCCCCGGGAAAATCTCGCTCCAGATACTCGCGGATGAGCCGTTCGGCGGCCCGATCTGCGTCGGATACCGGCGAATTATCAGGCTTCGTATCCACGGTGAGACGGCGGCGTTCATAACGTTCCAGGGTAAGGGCGTCCACGGCATCCGCAACGGTGTGCAGAAAGGCGATGGTGGCGCTGGTATCCATTTATTTCTCCCATTCTTCAAAGCCGCGCGAGGCGAGCACACGGCGTAAGGAACTCACTCGCTCGCGCAGGCGTGGATCGGTGAGGCTATCGAGGGTACATTCGGGTTCGGTGGCTGCATGGCTGCATCCGCGTGGACATTCCAGCGCGGTTTCTTCCAGGTCGGGGAAGCCGTGGAGGATGTCGGTGGCGTCCAAGTGGGCCAACCCGAAGCTGCGCACCCCGGGCGTATCGATAAGCTGCCCACCACCGGGTAGCGGAAAGGCGATAGCGGAGGTGGAGGTGTGGCGGCCTTTTCCGGTCACCTCATTGACGTGCCCGGTTTCGCGCGCCGCGGCGGGCACCAGCGCATTGAGAAGAGTGGATTTACCCACCCCTGAATGGCCCACGAGCACCGTGGTCCGCCCGCGCAGCGCCGCGCGCACTGCTTCCAAGCCCGAGTCCGTTGTAGGTTCCCCGGCCGCGGGAGTTGCGTCGTCGTACCCTAAAGCTGTTGCAAGAACCGGTACCCCGAGCGGTTCGTAATACGCGCGCAAGGCGTCCGGGCGCGCCAGATCCGCTTTGGTGAGGATGAGTAGCGGATCCATACCGGCATCGTGCGCGGCCACCAGGCAGCGGTCAATCATGCCGCGTCGCGGTTCGGGTTGCGCGAGCGCCGCCACGATCGCCATCTGGTCCGCGTTCGCCACGATGGTGCGTTCGCGTTCGTTTCCTTCGTCCGTGGAACGCGTGAGTTGTGAGCTGCGTTCTTCGATAAAAACGATGCGAGCCAGAGTGTCCTTGCGTCCGGACAGGTCACCGGTTAGGCGTACTTTATCTCCAACGACGACGGCGCCCCGGCCCAATTCCCGCGCCTTGACCGCTATGACGCGGGTGCCCTCGTTCATGAGCACGGTGTAGCGCCCGCGGTCAATGGTGATGACCTGGCCGCGGGGCCGGTCGGAGTAATCGGGCCGAATCTTCGTGCGCGGCCGCGAACCTTTTCCGGGTCGCACCCGCACGCGCGGATCGTCGGTGCCGATATCTCTCATCGGCCCACCAGGTCTGTCCACATGTGGGCGAAACGCGGCATGGTTTTCCCGGTGGTGGCAATATTTTCCACCCGCAGCCCGGGGATGCGCAGGCCGAGGATCGCACCGAAAGTTGCCATGCGGTGATCCTCGTAGCTGCGGATAACCGGATATTCGGCCCCCGCTTCACCCACCGCGCCCGGCACCGCTGGAGGGGTGATGATAATGTCATCGCCTTCTTCGCGGGCGAGGATTCCCACGCCGCTCAGCTCCGCGGTGATCGCGGCCAGGCGGTTGGTTTCATGCCCGCGCAACTGCCCGATATTACGCAGCGCACTCGGGCCGGTGGCGAAGGCCGCCACCGCGGCAATTGTGGGCGTGAGTTCCCCAACATCACTGAGATCGGCATCGAGCGGGGCAATATTTCGCGGCCCTGTCAGCTCGAGGACGCCGTCGCCGCGCAGGCGGGTACGCGCTCCCATGGCCGTGAAAATATCGACGATCTGCGCTCCGGGTTGGGTGGTGCGTTCCGGCCAGCGCGGAATATCCACGGTTCCGCCCGTGACCATGGCGGCGGCCAGGAAGGGGGAGGCGTTGGAGAGATCCGGTTCCAGCACCACTGTTCCCAGCTGCGGGATGCCCGGATGCACATGCCATTCCACCGCCGGGTGTTCGCGATCCGCGGGTGCCCCGCCGGCCGCGAATTCTTCGACCTGAATGCCGGCCTGGCGCAGTACATCCACCGTCATGGCCAGGTGGAAAGCGGAAGGAACCTTGGGCCCGACCGAACGCAATACCAGCCCGCCTGCGCAGCGCGGGCCGGCCAGCAGCAGTGCGGAAATAAATTGCGAGGAGGCGGAGGAATCAATCTCCACCGTTCCTCCGGCCAGATGCCCCCGACCGTGCACCCGCACCGGGAGAACTGCCCGCCCGGCGCTATCGCTAGCGGCATCAACTTCCACTCCCAGATCACGCAGGGCCCGCACCACCGGGTCCATGGGGCGCACGCGGGCGGCGGCGTCGCCATCAATAACAACCTCACCACGCGCGAAAGCGGCCAGTGGTGGCACGAAACGCATGACCGTTCCGGCGAGTCCCGCGTCAATGGTGGCTCCGTGGAGGGGAGCGGGGGAGATATCGAGAATATCCTCAGCTTCGGTCGCGCCGCGCTGCCAGGCTACCCCTACGCCCATGCTCGCTAGGGCGCGGGCCATGAGCTCGGTATCGCGGGCGCGCAGGGGTGCCACGATCCGCCCCGCCGTGCCGGGTTGCCCCAGCGCGGCGGTGATGAGGAAACGTGCCATAAGCGATTTGGACCCGGGAACGTCCACGCTGCCGCGAACGGGGGACGGGTGGAACGGTGCTGGCCACAGGTCAGTCATTTAGGAACGCTTTGCCTCTCTGATTTGTTCGCGTGCTTGTGCCCGCACATCCGCGAGCTCATTGCGCTGATCGCGCCATTCGGAAACACGGTACCCCAGGGAGGGCTTGCCCTTGCGATCCGTCCACGCCAGCGCGGCGCCGCCGGCCAGTCCGAGCGCACCGAGCAGCCCGCCCAGCACCTCGCGGCGTTCGCTCTTCTCCGCCGTCCAGACCGGGTGATTGGCCAAGGCCACCGGGATTTGGGTGAGAGCGAGAGCCGCTCCGGATAGACGCTGGAATTTGCCGATGGAGAGGAAAGCCCCACCGATAAGCTGGACGGCACCCAGCGCGCGGGTGAGAGTGGTGGTGTCAACGGATTCAAGATCAACCCCGGCCATTCCGGCCAAGCCGGCGATGTTCTCCGCCCGTTCCTGGTGGTCCTCGGGGTGGCGTACCGCGGATAACCCCTGTGCAATAAAGGGCGCGGCGAGCAGGGGCCGCGCGAAGAAGCGAATCATACCCATACCTATATTGTTACACTAAATCGGGGAATATACCCGCGTTTTCCGGGCGTTATACCCATGTCGGTCCAGCAGACGGACTAGGCTAGATCATGATGAGCACAGACCTAATAAGAAGCGCCCCCGATGAAACCGCCGCCGAACGCGCCGCGCGGTTCGAGCGGGATGCGCTTCCGTATCTCGACCAGTTATACGGTGCCGCGATGCGCCTCACGCGCAATCCTGCCGACGCTGAAGATTTGGTTCAGGAGGCCTACGCCAAAGCATTCTCGGCCTTCCACCAGTATCGGCCGGGCACGAATTTGAAGGCGTGGCTCTACCGCATCCTCAATAACACCTTTATTTCTAATTACCGCAAGGCGCAGCGCCAGCCCAAGCAGGCTGACTCCTCGGAGGTGGAGGATTGGCAGGAATACCGGGCTGCTTCGCATGCATCTTCGGGGATGATGTCCGCGGAGGCGGAGGCCCTGGAGAACCTGCCACAATCGGAAATTCGCGATGCGCTGAGCGCGCTGCCGGAGGACCGCCGCATGGCTGTCTACCTGGCGGATATTGAAGGCTTCTCCTACCAGGAGATCGCGGACATCATGGAAACACCGATTGGAACGGTGATGTCCCGTCTGCATCGCGGGCGTAAGCAGCTGCGAGAATTGCTCGCGGATTACGCGCGTGAACTCGGCTATGGGAAGAAGGAGAAGAAGTGAGCGGTGAGGATAGGTTGCAGCGCGGGGTAGAAGACTCGTTCCGGAACCGCGGGATTGAATTGGATAGCGCGGCGGGGGAGTGTTCCTGCCGGGATATTACTGATTATCTTTTCGAGTATCTGGATCACCAGCTTTCCGCGGTGCAAAGCGAACGTTTGCAGGCCCATATTTCGGGGTGCTCGCGGTGTACGGAACGTGCGGAAGCGGAAACCCACGTGCGCGATATTTTGCGAGCCTCGTGCCGGGAGGTCGCGCCAGCGACGCTGCGGGTGCGGATCGCCCAGCAGATTTCGGTGTACCGGCGCACGACCCGCGATTTCGGGTAGTGCGCGTTACGCTTCGCGCGGATGCCGCGCCGGTTCGGGTATTTTCGCCACATTGTGCCGGTTTTATTTACCTGACCGGCAGCCCTTGGTAAGCTAATGTGGTTGCTCGTTTACGAGCTGAGAAAACGTGACGTGAGGAGAGAACATGAGCCAGCGTGGTCGTAAGCGCAAGGATCGCCGCAAGAAGAAGGCGAACCACGGCAAGCGCCCCAATTCCTAAAGTGGGGTGCTCGCTGTTGCGAGAAGTGTAGAGGGTCCGGTTTCCGGGCCCTTTATTTTTTACGACGACGCCGTTAGTTGGCGGAGTGGGCTTCGGCGGGGTACGCCGCCGCTCAACTCGATCCAAGATTCCATCAGAATAATCCCAATAGCCACATGAGTACCAGCGGGGAGGGGGCATGTTTTCACAGCTGTACTGCGATTGTTTTACAGGTGCAGTACACCTCGGAAAACAAACCCCCGAGCCGGCGGGGTATATCCCTCTGGCGAATGCCACGGGTGGGATCAGCCACCTCTACGGAGAGCGCGCGGCTAGTCATCTATATTTTTCTTATGGGAAAGCATGTACTGGAAGCAGATGAGGATCATGGCGGTCAAGAATCTTTGCATTGGCATGGCCGCGGTCGGCACCGTGTCGCGCTTCCGGGCTATCGCTTCTTTGAGGAGGGACAAACTGGTGTCTCTTTTGAGACGTTGTTTGCAACCCATTTGCGTGGATGTGCGAACATCGAATTGCATGACCCGTTCATCAGCCATTCGTATCAGGGGCGTAACCTCGTCGAACTAATGGCGGTTGTGGCCCTCGTGAAAAATCCCGAAAAGCGATGCCGCTTTCGGCTGCATACACTTACGACAAAAAAGGTGGAGTACCACGGTGGTCGGGTTAAAATGTTCGAGAAGATCGCGAAAAATGCCGCGGCCCAGGGTATTGACTTCGAGGTGATTTTCGATCCGGACGCTCACGACCGCTGGTTGCGTACCGACACCGGCTGGATCATTTTCCTAGGGCGTGGTATCGACATCTTCCATAACTTCGAGGGTGGTGCTTACGCCTTCCCTAGCGCGCGCCAAGAGTTTAGGCGGGTACGCGCCTTTAGTATTTCCTATGTTCGGAAGAATCAGTAGGGGCAGCCAGTTTCCGTGTGGTAGCACTGCTTGGATTTCTCATATCCTGAAAACTCGCCGCGCTACTGTGCCATCCCTACTACTATGTGATGCATACAAGCGGTGCGAACGTGCCCGCACGGCACCCACGCCGCGGTGACTAAAAGGGGGAGTGGTGGCTGATTCCCAGCTTCGTAAAGGCGTGCTTGAACTCATCGTGCTCGCCTCGCTTTCCAGGGCTCCGGCCTACGGCGGGGCATTGCTCCAGCGCCTGGAAAATGCGGGTATGGCGGTATCAGCCGGCACCCTCTACCCGCTTCTTAACCGCCTCAAAAAGGCCGGCCACCTGGCCATTCATTGGGAGGAATCCCCGGCCGGGCCCCCGCGCAAGATCTACACGATTACCGCGGCTGGCCGCAGCTACGGGGAACGACTCGCTGGCGAATGGCGCAACCTTGCCGCCGTCGTCACATCCCATCTCACCGCCCTCACAACCGACCGAGGTGATAACAATGCCGGAGCCTAGCTCGCCTACAACCCCCACATTCTTCGGAATCCCCGCTTCCCTGGAAGCCCTGCGCTCCCGCGAAGCCCGCTCGCGCTGGTTCGAACCGGAAAATCCCCGGATTTTTGTGCCGCGCAGCTTCGGGGTTGGCTGGGATATTAACATGGGCGCGCTCGCGGTACGCCTGGGAATGATCCGCCCGGATGATTCCCTCCCGGACCTGGAAGACTATATTCCTCCCCACACCAGCCGCGCCCTCAGCATCGCGCCCGCGCTTGGCGGAGCGCTCACTGTGGGAGCGGCCGCCCTGGTGGTCCGCCGCCACTGCTTCCTTCCCTCCGGTTTTCGTGCCAACCTGCGCCCGCGCGGCATAGTTCCGGCGGCGCGGGCCGTGGCGCCCGCCGCGCTCCTCGGTGCTACCGGCGCGGCGCTCGCGGCCTGGAGTAATCGCGAACGCGTGGATGTTCCAGCTACTGCGTTCGCCACCGGATTACAGGCCACGGCTCTCCTCTCCCTTGCGGCACAGGACCGCTATGCCAGCCACCGCACAGCCTCGGCATCCCTCCTGGCCGGATGCACCGCGGTGGCACTTCCCGCGGTGGCAGCTGGCGTCGTCGTCGCTACTACGCGCGGAGCGCTACGGAATCTGGACCGTGTGCTCAAACGCGAGCATTCGGAAAACCCGGCCGCGCGCGGTGTCGCACCCTCACCCGATACGAAAGAAACTGAGTAACCATGGAAGATTTTCTTGCTTTGCCCGCGGCGGCGCAGATCGCCCTGGGAATCGTGGCACTGATTCAACTCGCCCTGCTGATCACGAGCCTGGTGCTGCTGTCGCGGTGGCCGGAGCGGCAGCTCGCCGGGGTGCCGCGCCCGGGGTGGGCGGTGATTATTCTGCTCGGCTCGCTGGTGGGGAGCTTGCTGTTCCTCTTTATGTACGCGCGGGCGCGTCAGGCATTGGCGCAGCGGCAGGCCTGGGAAGAACAGCGGGCCGTCGGTGCCACCGGGGCAACCGGTGCCGCCACGGAAACTACGCCCCCGTCACAATCCGCCAACGCGAGCGACACGGTGCGTGAGCTCTATGGGTAGCATGTACGCGGTTCGCACCGAAAATCTCAGCAAGAATTTCGCGGGGCTCGCCGCCCTCACGAATGTTAATTTGCACGTTCCCGCGGGCTCGGTGTACGGGTTGATCGGCGGAAACGGCGCCGGGAAAACTACCACAATTAAAATTCTGCTGGGGCTTATCGCCGCCAGTTCCGGCACAGCGCGGGTGCTCGGGCGTGAGCGGGGGACGCTGCCGGCTGCTCCGGTGCCCGGCGTCGCCTACCTTCCGGACGTACCCAGCCTGCCGGGGTGGATGAGCGCGCCGCAGGCCCTCGAATTTTTCGGCGAGGTGTCCGGGGTGGAACGCGCGGTGGCTCGCCGCCGGGCCGCTAATCTACTCGAGCTGGTGGGCCTGACCCGCGCCCCAGGGAATATCGGCGGGTTTTCCCGCGGCATGACGCAGCGCCTGGGAATTGCCCTGGCGCTGGTGGGTGCCCCGCGGCTCCTGGTGCTGGATGAACCGACGAGCGCCCTCGATCCGCTCGGCCGCGCGGATGTGCTGAATATTATTCGCGAGCTGGCCGGGCGCACCACCGTGCTTCTCACCTCGCATCTGCTCGCGGATGTGCAGCAGGTGTGCGATCACGTGGGGATGCTGCACGAGGGTACCCTCCTTGCCGAAGGGCCCCTCGATGAAGTGCTCGCGCTCTACCGGCCCGAACGTTCCACGGTGCAGGTGAGCGTGGCACGCGCGGAAACCGAGGCGGCGCGTAACGCTATCGCGGCAGCGTGCGGGGCCGCGGGCGTGGAGGCCCAACTTGATGTCGCACCGCCATCGCTCCAGCATGTGTACGAATACCTCTCGCGCGGAAGGGTAAGCCAATGAGTTCTGCAGAAATCCGCACTGGCAACCGAGCGGTGGTGCGCTATGACCTGCGCCGTCTGCTGCGCGTGCCCAGCACCTGGGTGGTGCTCGGTCTGGCGCTGCTGCTCGCGGTGGTCTCCCCGCTGACGGCGCTCTACGCCCCCGATATTATTGCCGCGCTGGCCGGACCGGATACCGCTGCGGCGCTCGGCGCGGCCATGCCCGAGCCCACCTGGATCCAGGCACACGCGCAATGGGTGAAAAACCTCCACCAGATTTTCGGGATGCTTTTCGTGATGCTTGGCGCCTACCAGATTGTTGCGGGGATGCTCGGCGGCCCGGTGGTGTTGATCGTGACGCGCTCGGTGAGCCGCACGGCCGTTTTCGCCGGAAAAATGCTGAGCACGGTTCTTGTGGTGGCGGCGGTGGCCTTCGGAGGAAGCGCGGTGGCCGGTCTGCTCACCCGCATTCTTTTTGACGACGGCGCCGTGCTCGCGCTCCTGGGAGCCGCGGCGCTCTGGCTGCTCGCCATTGTTTTCTTGCTTTCCGTGGTGGTTCTAGCCGCGGTGGCGACGGGAAATATGCTGGCCAGCGCCGGTATCGGTTTCGTTGCGTACCTTGTGCTGGCTTTCGGCGGCATGTGGGAGGCGGGCTCGCGCTACAGCCCGCTCGGTTTGAATGATGCGGTGGGTGCGGTGGCGAGTGGTGCTGAGGTCCCGGGCCTGTGGTGGATAGTAACGACGACGGCGCTCGCGGCCTTCGCGTTCCTCTGGCTCGCACTGCGCCTCTACCGGAGCCGCCCGCTCGGGTAAGCGGGAGGGGAGTACCTCTAGAGAGTTCGTACGGAATGGCGTACGCTGCTGGTATGAACGTTATAACCACTACCGCGGCTAGAGCGAATCTGTATCGTCTTATCGATGTCGTAAACGAGGAAAGCACCCCGGTTACCATTTCGGGGCAACGCCATAACGCTGTCCTGGTTGGGGAAGATGACTGGCGTGCTATTCAAGAAACCTTGTACTTGTCGAACATTCCCGGTTTCGTTGAGTCGGTAAAGGAGGCTCGGCGTGAGGGTGGCACGAGTGAGGCTCTCGATTGGTAGAGGCGTGGTCGTTAGAATTCTCTCGCCAGGCTCGAAAAGACGCGAAACTTCTCTCTCAAAGCGGTCTTAAAATCAAGACCGCCCAGTTGCTCGAAATCTTAACGCGCGATCCCTTTGAGACACCGCCGCGATACGAGAAGCTTATTGGTGAACTTTCGGGATGCTTTTCGCGAAGGATCAATATTCAGCATCGCCTTGTTTACGAAGTGGATGAAAAACGTAGGTGTGTCACGATTCTAAGGATGTGGACGCACTACGAGTAAATCTGGCAAGCGTTAGCGGCGCTCTGGCTGCTCGCGATCGTTCTTCTGCTTTCCGTGGTGGTTCTGGCCGCGGGCCTGTGGGGTGGATAGGAACGACGACGGCGCTCGCTGCCTGCGCGCTCCTCTGGCTCGCACCGCGCCTCTACCAGCGCCGCCCGCTCGGGTAAGCGGGCCAGGCCGGCGATTTCGCCGCTTCGCTGAATCCCTCAAGGCAGCCCGCCACGAGGGCGGCACAAGCGATCCGCTCGAATGGTAGGAACCAAGCGGCTCCCGCATTACGTTCAGTGCGGGAGCCGCTTTGCTGCCGGCTAGTCCCGGTGCTCGTTACCGTACAAAAGCACCGCTTCGCTCACCCGAGCTTGGGAATCCGGGCTGAGCCGCAAGAGGCTGAATTCTTTGAGAATACGGCGCACGAAATCCTCATCAGGGTATTCGCCCCACCGGTATTCTCCCGGATACTTGTCAACCAATACGCGCGCCATATTATAGATTTCGCGCAGTGGAATCTCGTTGATGCCTCGGCCGGGATAGGGCCGGTAGTAATGCCAATTCTCCGGGTAGACATCCTCAGGCCATACAAATTCTTGGCCATCGGAATCATCAACGAAAATCTGATCTTGAGGGATGAACGTATCGAGTATTTTGTTAACCTTCTCGGAAGTTCGTTGCCGCCCGAACCTCTTAACAATCGCTACCCGCAAGGACTGCAGAGGAAGCGGTGCACTCTCTTCGATCATCTCCCGCACAGCTTCGCGAACTTCGGCTGTTCGCGCGGTAGACATGGGGAATTCCAGCTCCTCCCGACTCCCCAAGAGCGACGTGTCCGGGAGAGATAACGGTGCTGGGCATGGCGGAATATCGGTACCCCAGTCATCAACGCTCGCGCTTATGTGACGGACAGATTCTCCGGGTTTCGTGCCGTGTTTTTCCCAGGCTTCCCCAAAACGCCAGCGTTCCTCAGAAGTATTAGTGGGATTTTCCGGGGTGGCTGGTTTGAGAGCGACCCGAATTGTACTTCGCTTCGGTTGCGGGGCAGATTGCGGGGTTGCTTGCGGATCCTCCTGGGTGCCGTGCTGCGCTGGCTCAGCCGCACGTTTCGCTTTTGTGTGCGTGCTGCGCTGCGCCGAGGGGACTTCGCGCCAGGTGAGGGCCGGTTCAGCATCCGGGTCCTGGTGGGCGCTTACTGACTTTTGGCCGGCGCTCACTGGAGTGCGGCTGCCTTCCGGGGCCGAGGTGAACTCCGGCTTCGGAGTAAGTTTCGCGCTTCGAGTCAGCTCATCGCCGGGCACGGCATCGCTATCCGCTGCTGCCTGGCGGGCGAGTTTGGCTTTGCGGCCGGCCAGCTTCTTCGCGGCCCGCTCCTGGCGTTTTTCGGCCTTCCGTTTCTCTGCCTCGTACCGTTCCCTGGCTGCCCGCGCCGAAGCATCAATACGGTCAATAACCCCGGCCGCATCGCGACGCAGCTCCGGAAGCCACACTCGTTCCACCGCGAGCCACCCCATCATGGAGGTGAGAAGCTGCGGAGTGATATCCCGATCAGTCACGGTGGGGAGCGAACTCCACTTTTCATCATCGAACATGACAGCCAGAAGCCATACCTTGCTCCCCGGTTCACGCACCACGATATCGAGGGTGTAACTCGAGAGGCCGTAATCGGCCTCCACTTCCCAGCCGCGCTCGCGCAGTTCGTGCATGAGTCGGTCACGGACCGGGCTGTCATTAATGCTCAGGGCGCGGGGAAGTGCGGAACTCCCTTCCACATCCGGATCCACCGGTGCGGTAGCTGCGCCGTCGTTCTGAGTACGCGCGCGGGCCCGCAGCATATATTCACGCAAGTCCTGCATTCCGCGCGAGCGGGTGCGATTGAGGTCGATGTCTTCCGGATCGAAAGAAGTGACCACCAGCACCTCGCTGCGGGCCCGGGTAATGGCAACGTTGAAACGGCGCTCGCCGCCCTCGCGGCTGAGCGGCCCGAAATTGAGAGGAAGAGGGCCGCCCGGTTCGCGCGGTGAAAATGCGGTGGAGAAAATAATGACATCGCGTTCGTCGCCCTGAACGTTTTCGAGGTTCTTGACGAAAAGCGGATCCTTTTCCTGTTCCATTGCGGCACGGATAAGAGGATCGCGCGAATCTTCCAGCAAGTCCAGGATGAGGTTGCGCTGCTGGATATTGAAGGTGACGACTCCGATCGACTGGTGCGCCAATGCCGGGGAATTGAGGCGCCGGTGAATATCACGCACAATTTCTTCGGCTTCCACCCGATTCGTTCGGAAAGTGGCACCGCGGCTGCGGTCGAATACTCCATCCACGCGCCGCATACTCACGCCTGCCCCGCCAAAAAGTGCCGCGTTACCGGGCGAGGGGAAACTGGAGAGTTTGCCTTCGTAATAGGCCTCATTAGAGAAGGCAATGAGGGATTCATCCCGGGAACGGTAGTGCCAGGACAGCCATAGCCGCGGCAGGCCGGACTCGACCGCCTCGGAAAGAATCGATTCCAGATCACTGACCACCGTCTCCACGAGGGGTCGATCCGGATCGTCCAGGTCCTCATCATCACCGCTGAACGGGCCGGTTTTCCCGAATCGCGTAGGCGGCATCTGCCGGCTATCCCCGGAGATAATAACCGCTTTGGCGCGGCCGATGGCCCCCATTGCCTGATCAACGGTAATTTGGCTCGCCTCATCAAAAATGACGACGTCGAAAACTACGGCAGTCGGATCCACGAACGTGGCAAGCGATGCCGGGCTAGCAAAGAAACAGGGCGTGGCTTCCAGGATCTCCTCGGTGAATTCTTCGAGCAGTGAGCGGAAACTGCGCGCTCCGCGTTTGCGATCCAGGTTACGCCGCAGAGTTCCCACTTTCCCGTGGAGTTCCCCGGGGCGGAACGAACGCCGCGCCATAAGGGTAGCCGGTAGCGCTTGGGTGGCTTCACCCTGGATCGCGGCGAAAGCTTCCTGGAGGCGAGTGAGATCCGAACTATTTTGTTCCGAAAGGGAAATATGACCGCTGAAAGCCCGCATGCGCTCTTCCGCGCTGGTGGAGGCCACCCCGCGGCGGAAGGCGAGGGAGATATCACGGTCGGGAACCTCACCCATTTCGATTTGGTGCTGGAATTCTTCCAGGCCGTTCTCACGCAAGATCGCGGTGGCACGGCGCCATTCAACCGCGGCAGCCAGGGAATCACGCCCGGCTGCTGACCAGCGCGGATACCATTCTTTAAAAACGCTCATCCACCGCTTCTCCGAGGGGAGTTGCAGATCGGCGGCATTCACCCAGGAATTCCAGGTGGTGCTGATGATGTCGAGCGCAGCGCGAGCATCATCCAGGCTGCCGGCGCGGCGGGTTAACTCCACCAGGGCGGGGAAACGGGTAGAAAGCTCCAAAGAACGCTGGAGAGAATCCGCGGCCTCCGCGAGAGCTGCCGGAGCACTCGGGTCGCTGAGAGCCACACTCACGCGCTGGCGAGCTCCCGGGATATTCTCTAGTTCGGTCTCCAGATCAGCTAAGGCACGGCGCATATAGCTCAGCCGGCCGAGCGCGGCCCGGACTGCGTCAGGGGAGTGCTTGCCTTCAACATCCGGTTCCCTCCCGGCGGGCAGCGCCGGAATAAGGGCCGAACGGTACGCCGCCAGGCGCTTCTTCTTCCCGAAGAAGCCGCCTTCCGCGAGCTCAGCAAGCGCGCGGCTAAGTGCGGAGGTATCGCCGTACGCGAAGAACGTGGGAGAGAAAATCTCAGTGAAAAACTCCAGTTCGGGAGCGAGCCGGGAAAGCTTATCGGCAACCGTCGCGATTTTCCACGTGGAGGAAGCCAGCTGCCGGGCCTCATCCGGATCTAAAAGGGGTGATGTTCCATCAAGTGCCTTACGTACGTCCCCGAGTGGAACACTTTCGAGGGTATCGGCCAGTTCCGGGTACTTCTCGCATTGCGCGGCCATGCTCGCGAGCCCGTCGAAAGCATGCATAAGCTCAGGTACCGGGGCGTGATACGGGCCCACCAGTCGCCAGGCGGACATCGCGGATAGATCGGTACTGCGTGCTCGCACCGCGATATTGGGCAGCGCTTCATCAATAGCGGCAATGGTTACCCGCGCATTCGGAGCGGTGACGAAGCGTTGCGGAACTACCGCGACCGCTCCCTCACCAAGATCGAGAGACGCGGTGACGGCCGACCAGAGAGAATGCCCGGCCGCATTCATTCCGTGCACGAGCGCCGGGTAGGCCGCGAGCGGTTCTAGACGGGAACGCAACAGTGCCCGCGCATTATCCCAGCGGTGCATATCGTAATGAACACTCGCGTCAATCGCACCGCGCAATTGATCCCGAATCGCCTGGGGGCGTTGCTCCCCACCGTGTAAATCAAGAATAAAAGGTGCCAGGCCAATGCGTTCCATGCGTGTTTTGACGACGTCGAGCGCGGCCTGCTTCTCAGCGACGAATAGTACCCGTTTCCCCTGTTCCAGGAGATGGGCCAGGATATTCGTGATGGTTTGGGATTTTCCGGTTCCCGGAGGCCCCTCCACCACGAAGCTATATCCCTTGCCGGCAGCCGATACCACGCGCATCTGCGCACCATCCGCGGGAATAGGAAGATTGAGTTCCGCCTCGTTCGGGGTAATCTGCTCAATCGGTGGGAGGTCACTCGGTTCCACGAAGCTTTCCCCGGGATGCAGCGTCAAGTGTTCAAATACCGGAGATTCCATGAAAATATCCCAGTGATCGCGCAGATCCCGCCACATTCCGAACGTGGAGAATTTTGCGATACCTAGGTAGACATCCCGAGTCACCGTAAAGGGAAGATTCTCGCGCACCAGCGCGGCGGAAATCTCACGGAGCGCGTAGTCAATATCAAGACCGGAAGCATCAAGTTTCGGCTCCGAAAGCGCGGTGATATGCACGCCGTGTTCCTGATGGAGCCACTCCACCAGAGAATGATTGGGGGTGGCCTCGGCGCTGTTATCGGCTTGGATCGTGAAACGAGAACGGCCCGAACCGCCCCCCAGCCGTACCGGGAGGAGGAAAAGTGGTGCGCTGGCATCTTTCCCGTTTTTACTCGTGTAGCGCATCGTTCCGAGCATGAGATAAAGATTGGCTGAGCCGGTTTCCTCCGCCAGCGTTTTCGTGGTACGAGCCAAGTTCTTAAAGAACTCGGTGTAGCGGTACTCCGTTACGTGCCCGAATAGGATGCCGCGCTCGCTCAGTTCATCGCTCACCTCGGCATCGGATAAATCACTCACGTCCGTGGTTCCGCGCAGGAAACGATTATCGGAAAGATCATCCTGAGCGCGCATCGTAATACGATCCCCGCTGGAGATACGATCGTCGATATCCGCCAGCATTCCAGCCCGGACCTCAAATTCCAGAACTTCCTTGGCCGGTTTGATATTGAGGAGGCGGTTGCGCAAGGTGAGATCCAATAGCTCACGCTTCCAGCGCTGCACCCGGGCCGGGGCCGCATCGCTGGTATCCAAAGTGAGATAGTCCGCGGAATCTTCTCCGGTCAACTGCTGTGCCAGTTTCCCGGCAGCTCGAATAGCCGCGGCGGGGGAATGTGCGTGAGGAGCAGGCGTGGCGGCCTCGGCTGTGGCGGAGGCGTCCGGCAGGGCGGCCGCCGGCGGGGCTTGAGTGGGAAGCGGGCGCAGGCCGTCTCTGTGCGATTCCACCAGACCGATGAGAGCAAGAACAGTACCGTCTGTCAGCTTCGCCTTGGTGCGATTGAGGTTATCCGGGAAGCTGAGTGCGGCGTCGTAAAAAGCAGCATCCAAGGCAAGAACCGCACCGGAGCGTAAATAATTATTGATGGAGGCCGGTTCGGTAATAACCGGTTCACGCAGGCCGTCCTCCGTGCTCGCAATACCCACGAGGGCGTGCCCCGGCACCAAAATAATCACGGGGAGTAGCCCGCAGGATTGTGCCAGGGCCGCATACGTAAGAACGAGGTCTATGCAGGTCCCCGCTTTCGCGGTGAGAACCTCCTCCGTAGTGCGGATGCGCTGACCGGTATTTTCGAAAGAAGCGGGCGGAGTGACGTAACGGATATCTTCAGCCGCTAAAACCGCGTACACAGCCGACATAATTTGAAGCACCCGTTCGATACCGGCCTGGTAGCCCTGCACGGAAGCATCACCGGTGGCTTCCTTAAGCAAATCGGAAACCTTGCGTACCACCGCGGGAATTTGCGGGGCATTGGGCTGCGCAAAAGCTGCCAGGGACTCAAAATATGCCGGAGCGTGGAACCACTCATTCGGAGCGAGGATACGTATATCGGTCCGGGCATACCCGGAAGCGGAACTCCCCTCGGTACGCAGGTGCGCTTCAAGGGTGCCCGGTTGGGATTCGGTGGCCTGTAGCAGGGGATTGCTCGGGTCGAGACGGGTCTGCGCGAGGAAACGCGGTGCTACCGGGGTGGCTTTTCCGGGCCGGAGTTCAGGAAGGGGAACCGTAAGGTCAAAAAGCGAATCCGCGCCAATGCGAGCGGAAAGTTCCAGATGCGCCTGCTCGCTCGCCTCGCTATCCGAAACGTTGGTAACAAGAATGTTTTTGATAACGGGAACCTGGTTATGGGCAAGCGCCCAGCCAGTTTTCCCGGCGTAGGAGATCTCAACGCGAAGGATTCCGGATTCCACAACAAGAACGTCGACTCCCTCAGATCCCACTCCGCTCATTCCCGCTAGTGCCTTTCCGTACGGTGTTTCCTGCGCCGCGTCCTCATTGGCAATCGGCGATATTTTCGACAGTCCACCCGATATGTTACTCCGTATCGCTCCCGGGCAGGCGGGTATTTTAGTCCGCGGAACGATGCGCGCGTCCAATATGTGAACAATGCGTCTCAGAATCTGGAATTTACATTAGTCTCCAGAGTGCGCGGTTTCCCGGCGCGGTAGGCGCCGGGCGGCGTCGTACTAGAAACGAACTCCGCGTGAAGGTTTCACTCGGAAACGGAACCACCCACGGCAGAAGAGAAGGAGGCCCGCGTGGCTGAAGGATACGTGCACTGGAATGGCGAACTGAATACGGAAGCCACCCAGCTACTTCGCGCGGGCGGCGCCATGTGCGTGCTCCCCACCAAGGTTGGCTATATTATCGCGACTACAGATTCGGCCGGTCTGGAACGGAAATTTGCGGTGAAGAACCGCAAGCGCAATAAGCCCGCCGTGGTGCTGTGTGGCTCCATGCAAGAGCTGGAAACCCTGGCGCAGCTGACTCCGGAAATCCGCGATTTTTACCAGAAGAACTGGGATAAAGATATCCTCATGGGCTGCATCCTGCCCTGGCGTGCCGAGGCTGCTGAAAAATACATTCCGGAAGAAGGCGAAGCCCGTAATCTGGTGCGCGACGGACGCGGAACCTCCTGTTTCGTGATTCGCTACGGTAGGGCTGCCGAGCAGATCGCCGCGGAGCTGTGGGAGAAGGATAAGAAGCTGGTCTTTGCCTCCTCGGCGAACCCTTCCGGGCGCGGGAACCGCGGCAAGGTGGAAGGGATCGGAACCGATATCGCCACCGAAGCGGACCTGGTGATCGAAGCCGATGACTACGTGACATCCATCCAGCCCGATGCCTCAGAAACCACGCGATGGGAGCAGGGGGTAATGGTGTCTTTCGTAGATGAATCCGGGAAACTGGTGCCCGAACAGAACGGGCAGCGCATGGTTGCCCCGGCGCCGGTACTTATCCGTAAGGGTGTGTACCTGGATCGGATTCTCCAGCTGCTTTCCGAATCATTCCTCAGCTGGGATTTCCGGCAGGGAGCATACTACTAAGCCACTAAAGAGCTTCGCGAATCCCGAGCCACTGGTTCCACCCGTGGTGGAGCACCAGCCAGGCCATAAGCCCGTAACCGGCCTGGCGGGGCGTATAACCCCCGCTCAGGTCCATATCGGTATTCCACTGCTCGTGGTCAACCAGCGGGCTAAAAGTATCCACGAAGGGGAAACGGCGCCGCTCGGTCACATCCCGGTAGGCATTGGACAAATTGAGCTGCACATCGCGGGGCAGATCCGGGCGCGGGGGCGGGCCCACCACGAAGGGGCGCATCCGCATACGGTCCGCGGAATCCAGCAGATTCGCCAGGTGCAGGCGCGCCCGCGCCATGGTGCCCCCGCGCTCCAGATCGTGACTACCCAGCCCGATAACCAGGCGCGCCTCAATATCCGGTCCGGTACGCAAAGCAACTTCCCGCTCCCAGCGCTCCGCCATCTCCGAAATCGTTTCACCGGGCACAGCCAAAGTGAGGGGGAGAAGCGGAGGATCGGTGAGAGTGCGTGCCATAACGCGGCCCGTCCATCCGAGGGCCCGCGCATCGCCGTACCCGGCCACCAACTCATCGCCTATGAAGATGACACGTAAAGAATCCACGGCTGCCTCCCTTGTTACTACGTAAATCCTACCGTGCTCGCCGCGCGGGACGCGGGAATCGCTAGACTGCAAGAAGTACCTACCCTGGAGTTTATGTGACCAACGCTCTTCTCTTACTTCTTGGCATCCTCCTCACGCTGGGAACCGCGCTTTTTGTGGCCGCGGAATTCTCCCTGGTGGCCCTGGATCCTGCCGCGGTGGAATCACGCGCCGCTGAGGACCCGGCCGCCGCCAGTGTGGCCGGACGCCTCCACCACCTCTCCCTCTTCCTGTCCGCCTGCCAGGTGGGCATTACCATCACCACGATCCTGCTCGGCTACGTGGCTCAACAACCCCTCACGGAAATATTGACGGGCTGGCTCGGTGCGGCCGGGGTGGCACGTGCTGCGGCGGTTGCTATTGCCGCGGCCGCGGCCTTCCTCCTCGTCAATCTCTTCTCCATGCTCGTCGGGGAATTGGTGCCGAAAAATATGGCGCTGGCCGAACCTCTGCGCACCGCGGCCCGGGTGGGCGGGCCCCTGCACGCCTTCAGCGTGGTGTTCAAACCCGTGATCGTGTCTTTCAACGCCACCGCGAACTGGTTGCTGCGCCGCATGGGCGTGGAACCGGCCGATGAAATCTCCGGGGCGCGCTCGGGTCCGGAACTGGGTGCCCTGGTGCGCCAATCCGCGGCAGCAGGAACCCTGGAGCCCTCCACCGCACGCCTGCTGACCGCCTCCATCGGCGCGGGCGGGCTCACCGCCATCGATATTATGACCGACCGTGGCCGGGTGGAGTACCTGGAAGAAAGCGCCTCCGCCGCGGATGTGATCACCGCGGCGCGTACCACCGGCTTCTCGCGATTCCCCGTGGTGGGTGAGGGCGGCCTCGATGACATCCGCGGATTCGCGCACCTGCGCCCCGCCGTGGCCATTCCCGCCGAACGGCGCGCGGAGGTGCCCGTTACTTCCTCCTCGGTGATGCGCGAAGCATTTGCGGTACCCGAAACGATGGAATTACCCGAGCTCCTCGTGGTGCTCCGAGATATCGGTGGCCAAACGGCCGTCGTCGTCGACGAATACGGCGGCACCTCCGGAATCGTGACGCTCGAGGACGCCGTGGAAGAAATCGTCGGCAATATTTCGGACGAACACGACCGCCGCGGCGGAGGCGCGCGCCGCACCGCCCCGGGAACCTGGGTAGTGCCCGGATTGCTGCGCCCGGACGAAGCTTTCCGTATCTGCGGGGTGCGCCTGCCCGAAGACGGTCCCTACGAAACCCTCGGAGGGCTGATTATGGCCGAACTTGGCCGCATCCCCGTGGTGGGGGACACGGTGGAGGTCGACGACGCCCAGCTGACCGTGCGCGCTATGGACGAGCGGCGCGTGGAAACGGTGGAGGTGAAAATCCATGAGTAATACACTCGCCCTTATTCTCACCGTGCTGCTGCTCGCCGGAAACGCTTATTTCGTGGCATGCGAGTTTGCGCTCACCGCCTCGCGGCCCTCTCGCCTGGAACCCCTGGCGGAAAGTAATCCGCGCGCCGCGAAAACCCTGGCGGCCTCCCGCAATCTCAACGAAATGCTGGCCGCCTGCCAGCTCGGCGTAACTCTGTGCTCGGTGGCCCTCGGGGCGCTCGCGGAACCGGCGCTCGCGGCCCTGCTGCTGGTACCGCTGGCCGCGGTGGGTGCCGGGGCGGTCCTCGCCCACACCATTGCCTTTGTGCTGGCCCTGCTCCTGGTGACCGCCCTGCACGTGATCCTGGGAGAAATGGTGCCGAAGAATCTCGCGGTCACCCATCCCGAACGCCTCGGCATGCTCTTCGTGCCTTCGCTACTGATTTTTGATCGCATCTTCCGCCCGGTAACCGGATCCCTCAACTGGCTCGCGGTTCATATCGTTTCCTGGATGGGTATGAAACCCAAAGACGAGGTCATCTCCGCTTTTACCGCCTCCGAAGTAGCGGCGATTGTGCACGCGTCCCAAGCGGCCGGGGTGCTCCAAGATACCCAGGGACTCATTACGGGGGCGCTGGAATTTTCCGAACATCAGGTGGGGGACACCATGCTGCCTCTCGATAGGGTGGTGACCTGCCCGCGCACCGCCACGCCCGCGCAGGTGGAACGGCTGGTGGCCGACCACGGGTATTCACGTTTCCCGCTGGTCAGTGGCGGGAATATCGTCGGGTATATTCACGTGAAAGATATTCTCGACGCCGCCCAGCGCGAAGTGCCCATTTCCGCCCGGTTGGTGCGCCCGGTGCGCAGCCTGGCCGCCAGTACGGGTGTGGAGGATGCCCTGCGGACTATGCAAACCTCGGGTACGCATATGGCCATCGTGGAAGATAACGGAAAGGTAACGGGTGTGATCTTCCTCGAAGACGTGATTGAGGACCTCGTCGGAGACGTGCGTGATTCCATGCAGCGCCGTTCCTAAAACCGCGAGATAGCGCCGATATAGTGGTGTGTCATGAGTGTGCTTCGGGAGCGGGATGGCGTGGCTAGCGTGCGGGGCACGACGGGTCAGGTGGCGAAAACTCTTTGCCTTTCGAGCGCTGACCGTTATCATTTTGTAACAGTAATAGGCCGGTGGAATAACCGGTCTCGGGGTGGAAATTATAAGGAGAGCAGTGAGCGCGGCACACCACACCTCTCGCGGCGGGCGCAGGGCTGTCCGGGCGAGCGAGGCTCCGCAGGAGCGCGTTGGGAAACGCGCCGTGCGCAGCACCGCGGATGTGGGTGCGGAAAGCTCGCGGCTTGCAGGCTCGCACACGGCCCCGTCACACGCCGCGCGCGCATCACACGTAGCGCCTGCTGCGGATGCGATTCCCACTTCGCATGCCGTGTCTGCTTTGCCTGAAACTTCTGCCGGCCGTGCCCGCCGTGCTGCCGCGCCGGTATCCCGTTCAACTTCCCGGGCGGTGCCTACCGCAGAAGGTACTGACCGGGTGCGCGCCCCCGGCAAACGGGCTGAAGCATCACAATCCGCGCGGCGCGGGCGTCGCGCTGCTGCCGTCGCCCCGGTCGCAACCGTAGAAACGGCCGCAACGGTAGCAACAGTTGCAGCGCTCGCTCCGGTTGTTTCAACCTCAACACACGCACCGCTCGCAACGGTGCGTGAGCTTCCCGCGCGCGGCAAACGGGCCTGCACCGCGGTACCCGCAAGCACCGAGTCAGATACCGCAGCGCTCCCCACCCCGGAACTGAAACCGCAGGTAGAAGTGGGGCGCGGGGCCGCTTTCGGCGTCGTTCTTCCTTCTTCTTTGACCGTCGCCGCTTGCGAGGCAGCGCCTACCGCAGGAATCGGCGCCGCGGGGGGAATTACCGATAGCGAGGGCACGGAAGTCCTCTCCGAATCGGAAATTGGCGCGGCGCTGCGTGCGGGTGAAGCCCGCGGGCGCGCGCAGAACTGGGAACGTTCAGACCGTATCCTGGCCGGGGCTGCCGCGCAATGGGCGGTGGCGCGTTCCGTTTCTCCCTACCGCAATATTCTTATTGGCGCGGTGGCTTGCCTGGGTATGGTACTTCCCGTCATGTCCACCTTGCAGGGGAATGCGGCGCAGGCCGCCAACCCGGCTTTTGTGGCACCCGTAGCGGAAGAATTCACCACCCCGGCCCAGCTCACCGGGGAAGTCGGTGCGATTCAGCGCGCCCAGGCCCGCACCGCGGCAGAAAATCCGCGTCGTGCCTGCCCCACTTCCGCCGGGGCTTCCGGCACCCGCGCCGCTTTTGATATCCCCACGGATCGCCTCATCGTTAAGCCACTTCCCGAGGGCAGCTACCGCCTCACCTCGCCTTTCGGCACCCGCGTGGATCCGATTTCCGGTGAGGTATCCTCCCACGCCGGGCAGGACTTCGGCGCTCCGGCCGGTACCCCGATCCATGCCATCGCGGACGGCGTGGTCAAGCACGCTGGCGAAGGCATCCAGGGCCGCTCCAATAATCTCATTATTATTGAGCACACCATTAACGGGGAAAAGTTCAGCTCCTGGTATATCCATATGTACGACGACGGAGTTTTCGTCAAGGCCGGTGACAAGGTCAAGGCCGGTGACGTGATCGGGGCGGTGGGTTCGAATGGCTATTCCACCGGCCCGCACCTCCACCTGGAGATTCACGCCGCCAATGACGAACTCCTCGACCCGCTCGCCTTCCTGGAAGAACGTCAAGCCCAGCCTCTCGAGGCGGATTGTAAGTAATGGGGCGACTCTACGATATTGATGGGCCGGCGCTCATCATCGCCCACCGCGGTGGCGGTAACGAATACCCGGAAAACTCCCTGCGCGCTTTTGATGCTGTTTACCGCGCGGGATTTCGGCATATCGAATCGGATGTGCATACTACCGCGGACGGGGTGGCGGTTATCCTCCACGATCCGCTTCTGGACCGTACCACGGACGGGGTCGGCCCGGTCAGTGCGCACACCTGGGCGGAAGTTGCGCAGGTCCGTAACGAAGCCGGGGAACGCCCGCCGCGCCTAGACGAAGTCCTCGACGCCTTCCCGGATGCTGTTTTTAATCTCGACGCGAAATCCGATGCGGCCGTGGAACCGCTGGTGGCGGCGGTGCGGCGCACCGGGGCTGCCAGGCGGGTGTGCCTGGCAAGTTTCTCCCAACCTCGCGTGGAGCGTATGCGAAGTCAGCTCCCGGGAGCCACATTTTCACTGGGCCGCTCCGCGGTGGCCTGGCTTATGGCTCTCTCCCGCTTGCCCGGGGTGCAGGGGGTGCGCATCGCCAAATTCCCCGGCTCGCAGCGCGGCTTCCAGGCCGTTCAGGTGCCGGTTGATATAGCGCTGCCCCGCCCGCGCTCGCTACCCCGCCCGCTGTCACGCTTGCGCCGCCGCGAGGGGGAGGACGGCAAGCTCGGGCGCCCGGTTCCCGTGCTCACCGCTCGTTTTGTGCAGCTCGCTCACGCGCAGGGTCTGGCGGTACACGCCTGGACAATTAATTCGGCCGCGGAGGCGGAGAGACTCCTTGACCTGGGTGTTGATGGCATTATTACCGACGAACCGAGCACTATGCGCAACTATTTCGACCGCTCGCAGTACTCGGTGCGGATTTAAACCCCGGTAGCGGGAGGGGAGCGCGGCAGGTAGCGGCGGCGTCGTACCATCTCCCGCACCGCGCTCGCACCGCACGCTCTCAGCGCAACCACCGCGCAAATAGTGACGAAACAAACAAGAAATGCTAGGCTTAAAGTCCCTTGCGGTGCATCGAAGCACCGCACCGCCACATAAAAGGAGTTGTGATGAAGGCTTGGCAATTTACCAATACCCATGAACCTCTTGTTCTCAATGAGGTTCCTGAACCCACGGCCGGTCCGGGCGAAGTAGTTCTGGAGATGAAGGCGGCCGGTATTTGCCACTCGGATGTTGGTCTGCTCACGGATGAGGGCTGGCTATCTATGCTCGCCAAACGGCCTATCACCATCGGGCATGAAAATTCGGGCGTTGTGGCCGAAGTGGGCGAGGGTGTCACCGAATACCAGGTCGGGGACCGCGTAGGTGTGTGCCCCACCACCGCGGCCGGCGCCCCGGGCTACAGTTTCGATGGCGGTTTCGCTCCAAAAATGGCGGTTCCGGCCGAAGCGCTTGTCCCGCTTCCGGACGGGGTTGATTTTGTTCTGGGCGCCGCGGCAACCGATGCCGGGATGACGTCCCACGCGGCGGTTGTGACCCAGGGTGGCCTGCAAAAGGGCCAAACCGTGGGAATTATTGGCCTGGGTGGGCTCGGGCAGATCGGTGCGCGGGTGGCGGTTCTCGCCGGCGCGGATGTGTACGTGGCTGAAATTAACGAAAAGGTGTGGCCGCTGGCCGAAAAGATCGGCGCCAAGGGCGTAAAAGGGAACATCAAGGACTTCTCGGATATTACCTTTGATCTCATCGTAGACTTTGCCGGTTTCGGCACCACCACCGCGGACGCCGTGGATATTATTCGCCGTGATGGCACCGTGGTGGTTGTGGGAATGGGCAAGCTGGAATCCCTTATTTCCACGAAGAGTCTCATCCTCAACCAGTGCCGCCTCGTTGGCTCCAACGGCGGTACCAAGGCAGATATTGCCGGGATTTACGAGTTCATGGCCACCGGCAAACTCACCCCGCAGGTCACCACCATCCCCTTCGAGGAGATTCCCGAAGGTATCGAGAAGCTCAAGAACCACGAGGTCGTGGGGCGCCTGGTTGTTGAGTATTAAGTAGCGGTGGCGTGTTGCGCCCGCGCGCGTTGCGGAACGACGGGGCGCTTGTGGAACGACGGCGCAGCTCGGGCCACCAGCGTAGCGCGATGGGGGGTAAATAGACAGAAATGGTTGCTAATACCCGGACTTTCGAGGGTGTCAAATAGTTTGTGTAAATGCTTGATTTGAGTAAGAAATTGAGGATTAACTATGACTATGACTGATGTTCCTGATACTGCTAATGGCTCTACTGCTGATGCTTTGCGTCGGGAGTTTATTGATGACGATCTACTGGACCGTCTAGTGGAGTCTTCTAGT